>JAQBHK010000358.1:0-19442 GCA_032127815.1 Desulfobacterales bacterium | reverse complement strand
CCGGGGCGGTCTGGGCCATGAGACACTATTTTCGTCACGATAAACGTATGTTCGAAAAAATGGACCGGCTCCTGAAAGACATTTACCGGGAATTTGGCTGGAAAACCCGTATAGCAGGGCTGACAGTGGGCATTTATGTTTATTGCTGTCTGATTAAAGAAGAACGGCGACTGGCAAACGGTTGGCGATATGAACCCGCTTGCTTCTACGAAAAAAACGCGGCAGCCGTGGCCCTTGAGGGTGCCGGCGTCACTTTCTCCTATTTGCAATACAAGCAAAACAGCGGCCACCTGATTTCCACGATGCCGCTTACTGAATTTGAACTGCACAGCGAGAGCTAATCCCGTCGCCAGCTTGTTGGAGCGCAGCGGAAATCCCGCCTAAGCGGGGCTGCGGCCTGCCAAAGGCAGGTAAAGGTTAGCGAGCGAATCAAAAATTGGCAGACCGGTTTGCTTCTCGTAAGCTACCCTCTGGGTGGGTTTAGAGGAACTATACAAAAAAACCTTAAATCCTTTAAACGGGTTCATTACACTTCGTGGATGGACACTGGTTAATCCGGAAAAGTTTCTTTCATTAGGAGTGTACAGATCAGCGCTGCCACGGAAGCTCCCAGCAGAATGAGAAGGAGCATTTTGTAAGCCTCCAGAGAATACCCTCCTGCGGCTGTTTTAGGATAAGCATCCAGCACCCGGCCCAGAAGCGGCATGAACACTCCCCCCCCTAAAAACGGGAAAATGTTTACCAAACCGGTTGAGGTTCCGGCAATCTCCACGGGAAAAAGCTCTTTGATCATGGTAAAACCGAATATTACAACCGATGATGCACAGATGGCGAAGATAAAAAAGAAAATGCTCAAAATTACACGGGAAAGGCCGGCAGGAAACACGTAAAGGAATGCCATCTCAAAGACCAGCAGAGAAGCACAAAAAATGAAAGGTTTTTTGCGGCTTTTCATAACTTTGTCCGACAAATACCCAAGGGGGGGGCTGCCCGCGATCATTCCCCAGGCGATCATGCTGAGAACGGCCCCGGCCTGGGCCCTGGTCATGCCGTAGACATGCATCAGATAAGGTCCGCCCCAAAGGGCACCGAAACCGAAAAATATTCCGCAATCAAAAAAGAACCAGATCGCCACCGGCCAGAAGTATTTTTCCGAGACAACCCGCTTGGCCCCCTGAAGCAAAGGAATCTGATGTGGGGTATGCGAGGCGGCCTCGTCTGTCCGGTCAATTTCAGCCAGGGTGGGCCAGCCTTTATCCGCAGGACGGTCCCGGACTACAAGCCAGGCCAGCGCAACGATGATGAAGGTGCAGGCACCGATAATTTCAAAGGAGAGCCGCCATCCCAGCAACACGGCCATTATAGACAGAAGCCAGGTGGCTGCCAGCACACCTATTCCTCCGACGGCATTAAAAATGCCGGTCATAGAGGCAAATTCGCGGGCGCGAAACCACTGGGAGAGAATTTTCATGGTGGGGATAAAAACCATGGAGACGCCCACTCCAACCAGGACCCTTCCGATAAAGGCGACTTTGATTGTAGGGGCAAAACCGAAAACAATACTTCCCGCCGCAGCGATTATCAAAAAACACGTCACCGATTTTCTAGGGCCCAAGGAGTCTGAAAGGAGTCCGGCCGGAAACTGCATGGCGGCATAACAGTAAAAATAAATGGAACCCAAAAGTCCCATCATGCCGGCGGTCGTTTGAAACTCTTTGATCAGGTCGTCGGCGACGACGGAAAGCGAAAGGCGATGAAAATAGACAAAAAAGTAGGCCAGAGCCAGTATTAGAAAAATCAGCCACCTGAAACGCAGTACCTTTCCAGCCAGATCTTCGTTCATCGTCTCTTCATATCAAATCACAAACTACGCTACAAGGGCTAACCGGAATTTTTCATAAAAAACACCAAACCGCAAAATTAATATAAATTGCCAGGGGTTTGACTTGCCGAGACGGGTATGGTTGACTGTTTGCATGATTGAAAGGTTTTAATAATCAAATGAAGGTTAATAAAATGATCTTGAAAATATTTCCAGAAGACAGTTTGTGAAAAAGGGGATGATTATCGGTGCCGGCATTGTGGGCTTTCCGGCCGTCATCATCCCTAAGAGCCACGCGGCATGGGCCCGGCAAACGATTGTACATCCGCATGTCGATAATCTGCGAGTCGTTGCAATAACGGATGCAGCTATGACCAAGGCTGTGGAACCCAGGGTAAATTGGGCCCGGCAGAATGGGCTGGAAGCCGGATATGAAGGTGACCAGTCGAATGCTGACGGATTTCGGGTATAATCAAAGCGCACTTCCTTTGGGAGGCAAACTCATAGAAATATAAGCCGGGCCGTTTTCTATTACGCATTTTTCATTTACATTGATTTTTTAAATGTATTCAAATAGTGTAAAAATGTGAATAAGATATCGTTAAAGTTAGTTCGCTTTGCTCGCAATTGGAATACTTGAAATGGTGAAATGATGGTTTTCAAGGAATTATACCTATTAAAAAAAATAGTTTGATTATCCCGCCTTGGCGGGATAGAAATGCCGAGACATTAAATTGGAGGGAGGGAATCAAATCATGAACGAATTAGAGCATTTTAAGAAGGACAGCCTTTTTGATCTGATGACTGAGGATGAAGAAAAGCTCATTATGGAAAAATTCAAAAAAATCGATGTTACATCCGGAGAATATGTTTTCAAGGAAAATGACAGCGGTGATACGCTTTACATAGTTGAAAAAGGAACTATTTCCTTAAAAAAGCTTATTATCGACGATTATGAAAAGACGCTGTTTGTCGCTACCGAAGGGTTGGTATTTGGAGAATTCGGCTTTATTGATGGCAAAGAAAGGTCCGCCTCTGCTTTTGCAGAAAAAGACTGCGCCCTTCTGAGCTTGAAACGCAAAGATTTTGATGAATTTATCAAGGAACATCCTTTAACGGGCGTAAAACTTTATAGTAACATGCTCGGCACCATTATAAGCCGTCTCAGGATGACTAACGATGCTTACCGGGATGCAATCCGCTGGGGGATCGAAGCAACAGGAGCAGAGAACCTGAATTTTCAAAACATTATTACCGAAAGCATCAACATTCGCGTAGAGTTGAATAACACTCGAACCATTGAAGGCAGAATATTGCAGCTTGAGCAAAGTGAGGCCGGATACGATTTGGTTATTGCAGAAAAGTCCGGTGTTCTCACTTTGGTGCCCTATCACGCAATCAACTCGGTTTCCGTTGCTTGAGAAAAAGCTTAGAGGCCGGGATGACATCAGATTATGGTTCTGTATATTAAATCACCAGTCGATTATGCAAGGCTAAAATGATACGTAAAATCAAAGAACTGATCTTAAAAAGTTTGCTGTATGTTATGATAAGCTTGCCGGTTATGTCCCAGACAGCCGCCGCAGACAATCAAAGTGCTGCCGAAGTATTTTTAAAAGCTAAGATTGAGGCCGTTCTTGCGGTTTTGCAGCAAAAAGAACTTGAACAACAAGCAAAGACCAAAAAAGTTATTGAGCTCATCGAACCCATGTTCGATTTTTCTCTAATGGCCAGACTGACTTTAAAGAAGTACTGGGATGGTTTGGATCAAGATAAAAAAGAAAGGTTCATTGAACTTTTTAAAATAAACTTGAAGGATTTTTATGCAGAAACCTTGAATCTTTATACTGATGAAAAGGTTGTCTATAAAGCGTCTATTCAGGACCAGCAAAAAAGAAAAATTCTCATCCCGTCCGAACTGATCTCGAAAGGTGAAAGAATATCGATGGATTACAAACTTTATCAGTCAAAGAACAACTGGAAGATCTACGATGTCGAGATCAAGGGTACCAGCATTATCAGAACCTACCAGTCTCAGTTCTACCATGATATGGGGAGTGGAACTATTGACGATCTTCTTTTAAAACTTGAAAAGCCAAGAGGCAAACAGACTAATTAATCAATAAATTACAATCGATATGACCAAGCTTAATACACTGCCGGAACTGTTTTTTGATAAAGTTATCCTCAGACGGCCGCGACTCGTTATTTGCTGTATTCTGTTAGTGGTTGCTTTTTTGGGATATAAAGCCAAGGACTTCAGGCTTGACGCCTCGGCGGAAACGCTGATTATTGAAAATGACCGCGATCTGAACTACTCACGCCTGATAGATCATCGCTACGGAGTGCAGGATTTTTTGCTGCTGGCTTATACTCCCCAAGACGACTTGTTTTCAGATAAAGTGCTGGCCGATCTTGAACGATTGAAAAATGAATTGCTGCAACTGGAGAGAGTTTCCGAGGTAGTTTCAATTCTGGATGTCCCTTTGCTTCAAAGCCCGCCGGTGCCGATTAAGGAACTGTCCGACAATATCCAGACCCTCCAATCCCCGACCGTTGATAAAAAGCTGGCCAGGATCGAGATTAGCCAAAGCCCCTTGTATCAAAACCTGCTGGTAAGCGCGGATCTAAAGACCACCGCACTCCAGATTATATTTCCGGTGGATGAAATCTACTTTAATTTACTGGACCTGCGCAATGTTTTGCGGGAGAAACAAGCCACCGGCACGCTGTCTGCGGTCGAGACGGCCGAATTCAGAAACGTCTCCCAAGAGTTGCAGCAGCACCGGGATCGAATGAAGCGGAACCGGCATCAGGATATTAAGACAATTCGCGGGATCATGGATAAGTATCGACAGGATGCCGAGCTTTTTTTAGGCGGTGTCAGCATGATCGCCGACGATTTGGTCAGCTTTATCAAACGGGACCTGAAAGTTTTCGGCCTGGGGGTCTTGTTTTTTCTAATCATTGCCTTGGGCATTATTTTTTTACAAATACGCTGGGTCATACTGCCGCTGCTCTGCTGCGCTTTTTCCGCGATTTCCATGATGGGTCTGCTGGGGCTGTTCGGCTGGGAAGTCACGGTTATATCTTCGAACTTTATATCTTTGCAGCTTATCATAACTATGGCGATTGCGATCCATCTTGTCGTGCGGTACCGGGAGCTGTATTTCATCAACCCTGAAACCGAACAACGCAAGCTTGTTCTCGATACCGTACGGTTGATGCTGAAACCCTGTCTGTATGCAGCGCTGACCACCATCGCCGGGTTTGGGTCATTACTGCTCTGCGACATTCTGCCGGTCATCACTTTCGGCTGGATGATGATTGGCGGTATTACCGTCTCTTTGATACTTACATTTCTACTTTTTCCAGCCGTATTGATGCTGTTGCGCAAAGGAACTCCGCCGACCGCAAGAAGCCAACGCTTTGTCTTGACATCGTTGTTAGCGGAATTCACCGAGACCCGCGGCGGCTTAATCCTGGCAATGAGCGGCATCATCCTGATTGTCAGCGCCATGGGTGTCTCAAGGCTGGTTGTTGAAAACAGCTTTATTGATTACTTTAAAGATACCACCGAAATCTATCGGGGCATGAAGGTTATTGATCAGAAGCTGGGCGGTACTACCTCAATGGATGTTATTGTAGATCTGGTTGAACCCGCAACATCCGCACGTACGGCTGCACTTGAAGCTGACCAGGATAGCGACGATAAGTTTAACGAGTTTGATGAGTTCGATGCAACCGTAAACCAGGATAAATACTGGTTTACTTCTGATAAAATGGCTGTTGTTAAGAAAGTTCACCAGTACCTTGAGAGTCTGCCGGAAACCGGTAAAGTCGTATCGCTGGCAACTCTGTTGAAGATCGCCGAAGATCTAAACGACGGCCAACCTTTGGACAATTTCAAACTGGCCCTGCTGTATAGCGAACTTCCGGCAAAATTCAAAGAATCCTTAAGCCCGTATGTGTCTGTAGAGCATAATCAGGTGCGCTTCTTGGTTCGTGTCAGGGACTCGGAAAAATCACTGCAGCGCAACAAACTGCTTAAGCAGATCCGCCGTGATATGACCGGCAAACTGGGCATTAAGCCGGAACATTTCAAGTTAAGCGGAATGTTGGTGTTATATAACAATATGCTGCAGAGCCTGTTTCAATCGCAGATTCTGACTCTAGCATTCGTCGTACTGGCACTGATGGGTATGGTTTTGATTCTTTTCAAATCTTTGAAAATAGCTTTGATCGCCATGTCTCCCAATCTGCTTTCCGTTGCAGCTGTTCTGGGAGTCATGGGCTGGATAGATATCCCCTTAGATATGATGACCATTACCATTGCGGCCATCAGTCTTGGGATTGCCGTTGATGACACCATTCACTACATCCACAGATTCAAACATGAGTTTAACGTTGATCGAAATTATATTAATACAATGCATCGCTGCCATGGAAGCATCGGCCACGCCATGTACTATACTTCGGTGACGATTATCATCGGGTTTTCAATTTTGGTTCTGTCCAGTTTTATTCCCAGTATTTATTTCGGCCTGCTGACCGGGCTGGCTATGTTGATCGCCTTGATCGCCGCCCTGACGCTGCTCCCTAAGCTGATTATTGTTTTTAAACCGTTTGGCCTCGAAAACGGGAAAGACCAGAACATATGAGAAAGAAACATCTAAACGGTCTACTAATGTTTTTGTTGATTACTCCCTTTTTGTTGGCTGGATGTGCTCACAAGCCTGCAGCTTCTCGGCAAGCAGCATCGCAAAATTTGCAGCTTTCCCCGAAGGGGGAAGTACATACAGACAATCCGGAACCGGCTTCAGCCGACAGCGGCATGGAAAATTTGGGTGATGATTTTTTTGGCGATGAGTTTGATAAAGAGCAGGATCAGATAGCAGACCCGCTTTCCATGTGGAACAGGGCCATGTTTCATTTCAATGACAAGCTGTACTTCTGGTTACTTAAACCCCTGGCCAGGGGGTACAAGGCCGTGACGCCGGATTTTTTCAGAACCGGTGTCAAAAATTTCTTCCACAACCTTACAACTCCCATACGGTTGGTCAACTGTGCTTTTCAGGGGAAAGGGGAGGCTTTCGGAATAGAGTTTGCGAGGTTTGTCATGAACACCACTGCAGGTGTTCTGGGATTGGGGAGCCCGGCTGATAATTATCCCAAGTTGATCCGTCCTGATGAAGAGGACCTGGGACAAACTCTGGGAAAATACGGTATTGGAAACGGTTTTTATATAGTGTGGCCCGTTTTCGGTCCGTCTACTCTGCGCGATACAGTCGGCCTGGCAGGAGACTGGTTTTTGAATCCCGTCAACTATATTGATCCTAAGGAAACGTCCTGGGCCGTGGGGGGTTTTGATCGAGTGAATCAGACCTCCTTTCGAATCGGAGATTACGAGTCTCTCAAAAAGGCAGCCATCGATCCTTATGTCGCCCTGCGTGATGTCTATATTCAGTACCGCACTAAAAAAGTACTAAAATAACATTCGATTATCAGAACACCATTGACAGACAAAAAAGGAATCTGGTAAAGCCAATAAACAAACAACGACAAGGAATATGACATGGAAATCAGAGTGAACAAATCTACAAAGATTGGCCAAAAAGATCGTCCCAAAGATTCTGAGCTGGGTTTCGGGAAATACACCACAGAACATATGTTTCTTATGGATTTTACCAGGGAAAAGGGGTGGCACGATGCGCGCATTGAACCCTATGGAAATCTGTCACTCGATCCGGCCGCCATGGTACTGCACTATAATCAGGAAGTGTTCGAAGGCCTGAAAGCATATCATTTACAAGACGGCGGTATCGGACTGTTTCGACCCGATAAAAATATTGAGCGCATGAACGCTTCCGCCCGCAGAATGGTCATGCCGGAAATGGATGCCGCTTTTGTTCTGCAGGCCTTAAAGGAATTAATTTTACTTGAACGTGAATGGATACCAAAATCGGAGGGTACATCCCTTTATGTTCGGCCCACAATGATTGCCAATGAGCCGGCGCTGGGTGTAAGACCTGCGAATCAATACCTGTTTTACATCATTCTCGGTCCGGTGGGAGCTTACTACCCGGAAGGGTTCAATCCCACCAAGATTTTTGTTTCCGACAAATACGTTCGCGCCGCCAACGGGGGGGCTGGAGAAGCGAAAACATCCGGCAACTACGGACCTACGCTTCTGGCTTCAAAACAGGCCGCCGAACAAGGCTACACTCAGGTTCTGTGGATAGATGCCAAAGAACGTAAGTACGTGGAGGAAGTCGGTACCAGCAATATCTTCTTTCTCATCAACAACGAGCTGGTCACTCCGCCTTTGGGCGGTACCATTCTGCCGGGGGTTACCAGAGATTCAGTGCTTCAGATCGCCCGGCACTGGGGACTAAAGGTCTCAGAGCGTCTCATCACTATCCAAGAGGTTGCCGATGGCGCCCAAAACGGATCTTTAAAGGAAATGTTCGCTTCCGGCACCGCCGCCGTAATTTCTCCTGTGGGCGAGATTTGTTACCAAGAAAACGTTTTGCAGATAGCAGGCGGCCAGATCGGCGATTTGTCCAAAAGACTCTATGACGAAATTACCGGGATTCAATACGGGCGCAAAGAAGACCCCTTTGGCTGGCGGGTTCGTATCGCTTGATTTGTTACATGCCGCAATCTGTTTTTAGCCCGGATTTTTCATGAAGAGTTTATCAGCTTTGTGAAAAATTCGGGTTAAATTGTTGCAGTATTTGGAACCTAAGTGGGAGTTTTATATGGCTGCAAGGCATTCCGTTTTTGACGAAACCTACAATCAATACCTGGCCCGGATTGCCCAAATCGATTTTAAACCCAAAGAAGAAATACTCGGCATACAGGTGGAAGGCAACGAAATTGTCATCCCTTTTTTCGGCCGGCCCTACAGAGTTTCAACAAAAGAAATTATCAATCCTTCCGGCCAACAGCCGCCTTTGAGCACCAGCGTCGTTCTGTGTAAATATCTGCTTTTATGCCCTCAAATCCCTTCATTAGACAAGGAATGGGTATCCTATAGAGACTTCAAAGACACCGCTCCGCTGATTAGCAAATTTATCAATCATATCGAACGCCCCATCGCCCGGAATTTTACAGGCCGATTCGATGAACTTGCCGCCGCTTTAAGAGAGCATGGCGGAAAGAATCTAGACCTGGATCTTTCCTACCAGCTCATTATGAAGCTTTTCCCTCTCCCAAAAGTTCCCGTACTGCTCCTCTTTGACGATGCCGACGATGAGTTTGACGCCCAGTGCAAGGTGCTTTTCGAAAGACGCGCAGACCAGTATCTGGACCCGGAGTGTCTGACCATCGTGGGGATGCATCTTGCAGATTATCTGCTCAAGTTTAGCACCCCTAAATAGTTGTGGAACTATGGTGGCAGCGATTTCGTATCCGATCGGCATATCGCCCTTCAAGAAAACGACAGGACCTCGGTAAGCTGCTGTCAAGCCCTGAGTAGGATAGTCAAGGGTATAGTATGAAGTTCATCTGATTTTTCCCAGGTGCTGCCGATTTGCCAGCCGGCACATTGGGCACGTCCATTAAGCAGATGATCGATCTTGCCGACCAGGCCGTTGATATCGATTACCGGATGGCGTGAAAATACTTGCGGAAGGCCGTAGGTGAGACTGCAATGGAGGCATTTGCCGGGACGCTGCAAGAGGTGCAGTTCAAAATCAAGCCGGTTCGGCTCGTGGCTTTTGAATTTAAGGCTGATATCGTAACTACCTTCAGCTGAATCACCGTAAAGGGCGTCAAAAATTGATCCGTACGATTTTCCGGAAACAGCTGTTGCAAAACATCCTGGGTAAAAATATTGCCAATCTTCTCTGATTTCATGATCATCAACCTTTCATTCAATTGAGGTTTCACCTAATTGGGTTTTTGCTTCAACAGGTCAACAGCTTATGTTTTCAAAGCATTGTCTGTCAAGAGTCCGCGAATGTTGTCGCTTTGCTCTGTGATTCAATTTTTTTTATTCACCCCCCGACCCCCCCTTTTTAAATATTATTTTTATTTTTTCACTATACAAGGCGGACAAGTGCTTGCTCGCCTCTGGCGAGTTGGACGTTCGATGTTCATCTTTTAAGTAAACCTTCCACAGGCTACCAGGCGCAAAAAATAATTTAGCGCTTATGGGTGGCTCATCCCCTATGGGCCGCCCTTTTTGGCCCAAAAAAAAATCGTTCAGGGTGTGATTTTACAATCCTGAACGATTTTTTTGGTTAATGACTTCTGCTGATGCCGTTATTAACTCCCGGTGCACATCCAGTTTTCAAAGTTATTTTTATTATGTTTGAGATGACCGGCAGAAAAGATGCACGCACATTCCAGAAGCATTTAAATGTATTATCGGCTTTTTTACAAAAACCTTTAGTCCGAATTTTTGAACAAGCGCCGATAGCGCCTTGAATAAAGCTATAGATAGTGTATAAATACAGTCTGTTGGTTGTCGCAAAGCAGAAGCATTACAGACCTCTGGAAATTGACACACAATCGATTGCGTATTATCATGCCAGTATTAATCCGGAGATTGCATATACAATGAATGTTGAATTCCAGAATATGGTTGAACAGATCGGCAAGGTTATACTTGGGAAGCGGGAGCAGATCAAGCTGGCTTTGACCTGCCTGTTCGCCGGAGGACATCTTCTTATCGAAGATCTGCCCGGTATCGGCAAGACCACTCTGGCCAAAGTTTTATCAAGATGTCTGGGTTTGAACTTCCGACGCATCCAGTGTACCAGCGATATGCTCCCCGGCGATATACTCGGGGTCTCCGTGTTTGAACGTAAAACCAGTAGCTTTGTATTTCATCCCGGGCCAATCTTTACTCAAGTACTGCTTGCAGATGAAATCAACAGAGCAACACCAAAAACCCAGAGCGCTCTGCTGGAAGCTATGGAGGAGCGTCAGGTAACCATGGAAGGCAAGACCCGTCCTTTGGAGAAACCTTTCTTTATTATTGCTACCCAAAATCCAATGGAACAATTCGGGACATTTTCGCTTCCCGAGTCGCAGCTTGACCGCTTCCTTATGCGCATAAATCTCGGGTATCCAAACCGGGGTGCCGAAAACAAGCTGTTAAAACAGGGTGAAGTTAAAAGCACTCTATTCAGCACAGAAGCATGCTTAACACCCGGGGAAGTATTGTTGATTCAAAAGCAGATTGCCAAAGTCCATGCTTCAGACGCACTTTTGGAATACGTCCAGGATATTCTAGATTTTACTCGCAACGCTCCCCATTTTTCCGCCGGACTTTCCCCAAGGGCCGGCCTCGCTTTTTTACGGGCGGCCAAGTCCTGCGCCTTTCTGCAAGGCAGGGACCATGTACTGCCTGAAGATTTACAGAAGGTCATGTTCTGGGTTGTGGGACACAGACTCCGTTCCCATGACGATCGGGCCGAATTTTCCCGTGACAGACTTGAAAATCTGCTCATGGAAGTCCCAATTCCTTAATGAAATGAAACTGTTAAGTTTTAAACTATTCAGCAAAGGCCCCACTTCAAAACCGTTTATCACTCTTCCTTTCACATTAAACCGAAAAAGTATCTATATTCTACCGACCCGACACGGCTGGGTGTTTATTCTTATCCTTTTGGCAATGCTCATAGGGTCCGTCAACTACAAAAACAACCTTGGTTTTTTACTCACTTTTTTGCTGGGCGGCATGGTTTTTGTCTCTATTTTCCACTCGTACAGGAACCTTTTGGGTATGCAAATATTGACCGTTGCGGCCCAACCGGTATTTGCCGGTGACCGGGCTGTTTTTAAATTCAGTATTCGCATAAAAGAGCCGGCGCGTGCGGCCGTTGCTATTTCGTTGCCAAATGCAGAAAAAATAGTGCAAGATTTTGATGCGAATACGGATAACTGGATACGAATTCCGGTTGCAGCCAATCAAAGAGGAATATTCAGGCCCGGTTCTCTTTTGATAGTCACTCAATATCCTTTAGGGCTTTTTCGCGCCTGGTCCACCATCCGTCTTGACGCCCAATGTCTGGTTTATCCCAGGCCGTTGCCCGGACCGCTGACAACGGCAGATGATGCCGGCGCAGTCAATGGTGAAGAGGGCCGTGACATACCCGGTGCGGAAGACTTTCAGGGGCTTAAGTCCTATCAGCAGGGTGACCCTCTCGGGCATATTGCCTGGAAGGCACTTTCGCGGGGTCAGGGTCTTTTTACCAAGATGTTCGTAGCCCAGGCCGGATCGACGGCTATATTGGATTTCGACGCCCTCTATGAACCGAATACGGAACGCAAGCTTTCCCGGCTGTGTGATATGATCTTGCAGGCCTGCAGCCAAAATTTAGTCTTCGGTTTACAGCTCCCCGGCAAAGTAATTGATCCGAATCGAGGCGAGGTTCATCGCCAAAAGTGTTTAAAAGCTTTGGCATTATACGCAAGGCCGGACACTATTACCCTAAATGAGCATAAACAAAACAAGAAGAATGTTTTATGAAAGCTACCAAACATCTCTTGCCTATCCTGGGAGCCATACTGCTTGCTGTTTCACCCCATTTGTTCAGGTTGCCGTCCTGGATCGTCATCTGGTGTCTTGCCTTTTGGGCTTATGTTTTGGCGGCGTCAAAAAACAACTGGTACCGTCCCGGCCGAACGATGCTTGTTGTTTTAACAATCGGCGGCTTTATCGGCGGGCTTGCGACCTACGGTTTCAGATTAAATTTGGACACCGGTGTGGGACTGCTCGCTGTCATGCTGGGCCTGAAGCCGCTTGAGATGAATACTCACCGCGACCGCATGGTAACCCTTTTCTTAGTCTATTTTCTGGTCATCACAAACCTGCTCTATTCCAACAATCTGGTCATGTCGCTTTTCATGTTTACATCCGTGCTTTTGGCAACGGCGGTTTTAATCCGTATCAATCATCCTTCGGGCAGCTTTGCGGCAAATTTGCGTCTGTCAGGTGTAATTATGGTTCAGGCTCTGCCGATGATGATCGTTCTTTTTTTTCTTTTTCCCAGAATTCAAGGGACTCTTTTGGGGATGTCAGGCCAGTCGATAGCCAGAACCGGTATTGATGACAGGTTGTCGCCGGGCAGCATATCGCAACTTGTCCTTTCCGATGAAATCGCTTTTCGGGCAGAATTTAAAAACAAGATCCCCGGGCCGGATCGTCTTTACTGGCGCGGCATAGTTTTTAAGCATTTTGACGGCCGAACCTGGAGCCGGGGCCAGACTCTTCCGGTTCGGCAGGTGGCATTGTCGGCCGGGAGTACGGTTGGATACACCCTTACCCTTGAACCCCAGGGAGAAAAATGGCTGTTTGCCCTGGATATGCCCATCACATCGCCACCCATGGCAAGGATGCAGAACGATCATACCCTGATGGCCTATCGTGAGTTAAAAGCGCGCATACGCTACGATGTAGTATCTCAAACAACATATAATACCGGCGATTTCAAGTCAGAAGAGCGGACGGCGCTGATACTTCCGGCCCAAGGAAATCCTAAATCCACAGCTCTGGCCCGCTCCTGGGCCGATACTTTCGATAGCCCGGAAAAAATTGTCAATCAAGCACTCGAGTTTTTCCGTCAGAACGATTTTGTCTATTCTCTAAACCCACCCATGCTTAAAGAGGATGCCATTGACGATTTTCTGTTCAAAGCCCGCAAGGGATATTGTGAGCACTATGCTTCAGCCTTTGCTTTTCTGATGCGCAAAGCGAAAATTCCGGCCCGGATCGTGGGCGGCTACCAGGGTGGTGAACTGAACCCATACGGAAATTATCTGATTGTGCGCCAATCAGATGCCCATGCCTGGGTTGAAGTTTGGCTTTCGACCAGAGGCTGGGTGAGGATCGATCCCACATCGGCCGTAGCACCGGAAAGGATTGAGCAGGGGTTCGAAGCAGCACTTCCGGCCGAGGAACTTGAAAGGTTTTTGCTGCTCAAACATTTTGGACCGCTTCAAAGCCATTTGAAAAAAATCATATTTAGGTGGGATGCGGCAAATAACTATTGGAATCAATGGGTTTTAGGGTATTCTTATTGGCGGCAGAGAGAACTCTTAGCAAAAATCGGTGTCAACATCGGTTCCTGGAAGGGTCCTGTCAAATTGATTCTTCTGGCGTTTGGACTCATCAGCTTTTTTGCTTTCTTGATTTCTAGGCGGTTTTTTAAAAGGCCGGATGCAAAAACGGATGATGTTCAGCAGTTTTATGTGAAATTTTGTGCAAAGCTCACCCGAGTTGGTCTTACCAGAAAACCGGGACAGGGACCGGTTGATTTTGCAAAAAGAGCGGGTGATCTTCGCCGGGACCTGAAGGTAAATATTTGCGAGATTTCCGAGTTGTATGTCCTTTTGCGATATGCACGCGGGGGCGATGCAAATGCTTTGAAAAAGTTTAAAGAGCGGGTTAAAGAATTTGACCCCAAGCCTATTATCTAAACCTAAGGATTTTGCTTTTACTGGCATAAATGATAGAAATATGGAATAATTACTTAGCCGGAATTTCTCATGGAGGATTATCCATGAGCCGAGACCTTTGAACACGCAACCCGTAACCCGTAACTCGAAACGGGCATCTAAAAAATGACCAATAAAAGAATACACAAAATCGTAGACCTGATCGGCTTTCCCATGGACCTTGGCGCTGATCGACGCGGGGTCGACATGGGGCCTTCCGCGCTGCGGATAGCCGGTATTGAACAAAAATTAGAAACTCTCGGATATAAGGTTGTCGACCATGGAGATGTCCACATAGCAATCAAGGAAAAACAGAAAATTGCCAACCAGAAACTCAAATATTTAAGTGCAATTGAAAAAGCTGCCGGCCGGCTGGCCGAGAAGGTTGAAAAGTCGCTGGCCCGCGGGCACTTCCCGTTGTGCTTTGGCGGTGATCATTCTATGGCGATCGGTTCCATTGCCGGTGTTGCTTCTTTCTGCAGGAAAAAACAGATGAAACCGGGCGTAATATGGATCGATGCACATGCGGATATGAACACGGAAGAGACCACACCTTCAGGTAACATTCACGGCATGTCGCTGGCATTATCTTTGGGTTTGGGACATAAAGCGCTCACTCATTTGTTGGGATTCGGACCAAAAGTAAGGCCCCAAGATTGTGCTTTAATCGGCATAAGGAGAATAGATCAGCCGGAAAAAGAGACCATTAAAAAGATAAAGCTTCCGGTGTATACAATGGCCGATATTGACAGAAAGGGGGTGGCGAATATTGTTGAAGCCGTCATTTCGACATTAAGCGACAGTGTGGATCATATTCACGTCAGTTTCGATCTGGACGGCGTTGATCCATTGGTGGCCCCTGGTGTCGGCACTCCGGTAGCGGGCGGGTTGAGCTATAGAGAGACCCATCTGATTATGGAAACCATTGCAGAATGCGGGTGTATGTCATCGCTTGATGTTGTTGAAATTAATCCAATACTGGATGTTAAAAACCAAAGTGCCGAGTTTGCGGCCGGAGTTGTAGCTTCCAGTATGGGGATGAGGATTTTATAGCAGTTGTCAAAATAATTTTCTCAGACAGCTTTCCGACCTAAACGAAATCATCCGGCGGCTTGCTAAAAATATGAACCCAAGCGGCTAAATCGGAACATATTTATGACAACGCAGAACTCTCTTCGAGAACATTCCACTTAAAATAGTTATTAAGGGAATCCGGTTTTTGGCCGATATACTATTAAAACCGGAAAGCTATAGTGATCAGAAAGACGCGTCACGCATTTGCTGACAGATATCAAAAAGATAACAGATGGTTGCCGATGCCTTAGGGGAGACAAGCTGATGAGCAAATCTATCATACTGGTTGTTGATGATGAAGAAGATATTCTTGAATTAATGACCAGTGCGCTTATGAATGAAGACCATACCATTATTACTGCAAAAAGCGGCGAAGAAGCTTGGGAAAAATTAAAAACCCATGAGGTGAACCTGGTTATCAGCGATCAGCAGATGTCAAGTATGGACGGGTTGTCTTTATTAAAGAAGATAAAGATAAAGTATCCCGACATAATAACAATCATGCTGACAGGTTATGCCAAGGTCGACACGGCAATGAACGCCATCAACGAAGCGGGTGTTTACAAATTTTTTGCAAAGCCCTGTAGCATAGAAGATCTCCAGGCCACCGTAAAGAGGGCGCTGGAACTTAAGCACTTAATATTTGACAGGGACATATTGTTCGAAAAAATCAAAGGTAAGGAAGCTGTATACAAAGAATTTGAAAGAAAGTATCCGGGTATAACCCATGTAAAAAGAGATTCACAAGGGCACATATTGTTGTGTTGAGAGTTTCAAGTCTAAAGCCCTTGGTATCACCCTGCCAAAGACTTTTTTTGTATCAATGATTTGACAAAACTCTTCTGTTTTAACCCTGAACACTACCAAAGCGTGTGGAAACAAATCCGATGTTCTTTGCCATCCGAAACCTTCTTAAAATTTTGTTACATTGGCGGCAAATGCCGGATCACGCAGCAGCCTTCTGGCAAATGTTAAGTATTTCGTCACAATGGCTCTGACAGCAAGCTGCAGTGCATAAGGTCTTATCGGTTTTCCAATAAATAGTTGACATCTGAGGATATACACATATTAACGACATCATCGCTGGCTCTTCCGGTGATGACAACCGCGTCTTCATGGGCTGCCGGAAATTTATCTTTTATGGTATCCAGAAAACAAAATCCGCTTTTTCCGCCTAAAAACACATCAATTACAAAAATGCCAACGCCGATCTCAAGGCTGAGACAGTAAGATATGGCCTCATCAACATCTGTAAAGCTGATTACATTGCCCCATGTATAAAACCGCTTGATTATATCAGTGAGCACTTCACAAACAGTTGGATCGTCATCCACAATTATAACATCCAGTTCTTCAGACATGCCTCGTACTCCTTGTGGTCTCAAATTATGCGAAGCTTCAATTGAGTAAAAACTCTCTATTGAAAGTTGTCAGGTCCAAAAAACAAATTCCATCTGAATTTTATAATGCCGGCCTTAATGAGAAACAACTCATAAAGCAAGACTCATTTTCTGCTCCCTGACCTTCCTGTTTGTTTTTTAGCACCATTAGGGTTATATATTGCTAACTTTAAAACATGGTATGTATAAAGTCAAAAATTATTTGGCGTATTAAGTTTTTGAATGGAATCGCAGCAGTGAATCCCGGTAAAACATGTTTTGCATTCATTAAATTTCCCCTTTCAAATATTTTTGCCTATGCGATTCCGGAAATTTTTCAATGGCATATCGCAACATAGTCCGAGGCATCACGCGGTAATGTTCCTTCAGGAATGCTTCTGCGGTGAGCATGTCGCGTTTGCCTGCCTCCCGGAGCATCCATCCGACTGCTTTATGAATCAAATCTTCTTTATCCGCCAACAGGAGTTTAGAAACTTTAAGGGTTTCGGAAAACTGACCGTTTTTGATAAAATAAAACGTCGCTATTATCGCAATGCGACGCTGCCACAAGTTCTTGGATGCGGCCAGGCGGTAAAGCGGAGCCTTGCTTTTGTTCATTAAAAAGGCGCCGACGATATGTGCGGCAGAAGCGTCCACAAGGTCCCAGCTGTTCACATGGCGACTATTTTTCAAATACAGTTCATAGATCTCTTTTTTCTTATTTGCGTGCCCTTGGTTGTATTTGTAAATGATGATAAACAGTGCCAGCATTCTTTCTTCATGAAGCGGGGAAATCAGCAGCTCGATGGCCGCTTCTGTGGGAATATCTTGATATTTATTGGCCAGTTTTCTCAATTCCGGGACCCTGATCCCTAAAAAAACATCACCTTCGCCATATTCACCCGGACCTGTTTTAAAAAATTTTTGCAGAGTTTTGGATGTCTCCTTATCTGCCAGTTTTTTTAGCTTTTTTTTGATAATTTCAAGAGGCATTGTCGTCCTTTTCCGTATTTTGGGAGTTGTAGCTTTGTTACAAAGATTTGGACATTCTGATCAACGTCCCTTCGCGGCTGTTTTCCCGGAAGCCGCTTTTAAGGTAACATTTGATAGCTTTGGGGTTGTACGTTCGCACTACCAGAACAAGCCTGGATGCAGAGAGATTTTTATGCACATACTGTTCTAACATGCCAATCATTTTTTGGCCCAAGCCTTTGCTGCGTTCTGCAGGTATAAGATACAAAAAACTGACGGCATAGACGCAGGGATCGTCGGTTGCACGCAGGGCGGCATGACCGATACAGCGGTTATCTGCATAGAAAAAAAATGATTTATTACCTTTTGTGGGATCAAGCACCTTTTCCCACTGATTATGATCAAAGGGATATTTAGCCAGGGGCCATACCAGGTGCAGATCACTCTTTGTGGTGATCAGATCGGCAATGGCTTTGGTGTCGAACGGTTTATTTTCAACAAGCTTCATGATGAATGGAATACGTGTGCTAGGGAAGGTTTAGCTCATAGTATGCAGCTCCTTCAAGGGGATTGTAGCAATACGCTTCGATCGGCTTAAATCCTAAGGATGCGTAAAGAGCGTTAGCAGCCTGCATCGATGTCAGCGTGTCAAGCCGCATCCGTTTGTAACCAAGTTTTTGAGCCTCATCGATTACAACGCTTGCCAGAGCTCGTCCGATGCCCTTGTCGCGATGTTCCGGGGCCACAAAAAGGCGCTTCATTTCACAGGTAGATTTATCGATCCGGCGCAGGGCGACGCATCCGATGAAAAGCTCTGATATCACTGCCAGCAGTATACACCCGGAAGGCGGAGCGTAAGCACCCGGCAGCGCGGCCAGTTCATCACTGAAGCCCTGAAACTCGATATCAAAGCCGAGGGAATCAGCATAGCGCGCAAACAGTTTACGGGTCTGCTCATAATGGATCGCTGTTTGCGCTTTTATGATTTGCAACATTAAAATTTATAACCGATTGTCCTGAGGAAATCCTTCCGTTTCTGAATATCCGTATCGGTTTCAAATCCTTTGGAGGCAAAACCGTCGATGACGCCTAATATGCCCCGCCCCTGGGCGGTTTGGGCAATAATTACTTCCACCGGATTTGCCGTTGCGCAAAAAATATTGCAAACTTCCGGAACATTCTGGATGGTATTCAAAACATTGACGGGAAACATATCTTTCATAAACAGGATAAAACAGTGTCCGGCTGCAAGGGCATAAGCGTTCTTTTGGGCCAATTCGACCAGCTCGCTGTCAGTACCGGAATGTCGTATCAGGCACACATCGGAGGCTTCACAAAAGGCCAGACCGAATTTTGCCATGGGAACCGTTGAGACCACGGCTTCATGGATATCTTCGACGCTTTTGATGAAATGAGTATGTCCTAAAATCATGTTCAGGTTATCCGGGTTTTCAATTTTGACTGTTTTGAGTTCCATTGCAACCTCCGCTAATAAACGTCTGTGTTAAAGAAACGTACTTGCACCGCTATGCGTAATTACAGATAATATCTAATTTATCGCTTTGCAGCAAGCGTTCAAATAAAAAAAATTGCACCCTATTTCTGGACGGGCGTGAGATAGTTGCCGTTTGTCCAACTTGCCGGCCGGGCGGTTGCTATTTATATGCAATACCTTTAAAAAATGTGTAACAAAAGGTACCGTCCTTTTCTGTTGCCCTATATAAGTCCTTTATCCCCTGTTCCCA
>JAQBHK010000357.1:0-8054 GCA_032127815.1 Desulfobacterales bacterium | reverse complement strand
TGCCTCCATCGGCAAAGGAGAGAACCCGTCGGTTTCAAAGTTGTTCGATTTTTACCCTATGTTGACGTCGCCGGATGTGCACCCGATCAGGGCCAAGGCGGATTATGCTTTCGGCGATGGATATATCTGGGTGCTTTTCGGCAGCGGCAGGTACGAATCCCAGACAGACAAGACCAATATGTATCAGCAGTACTTCTTTGGCATCCAAGACTCTTCAGGTTCCACAACCGAGAATAATTTGAGTGATCTTGTATCCCTGACGGCAGGATATGTAACCGATGCGGTCAGCGGCGAGATATTCAGATATATCATCGGAACCAATCCTTCCAATCTTTCATGGGCCGTATCGCTGGACACGACATCCTCCGGCATGATCGGCAGTGAGCGGGTCATTGAAAAGCCTTTAGTAGTGGGTAGTATTGTCTTTTTTGCCACCTTTATTCCCGATCAAGACGTGTGTTCCGGCAATGGAGATTCATGGGTTTTTGCTTTAGACCTCACTACGGGCCAGGCGCCGGACTCGCCTGTCTTCGACGTGAACGGGGACGGGGTCATCGATGCTAATGACGTGGTCACAGATGCTGGCGGCAACACGCGTAATGTGGCCGGCATTAGGGTCGGCGACGGCCAGGCATCAAGCCCGGTCGTGTTCAAAAATACATTGTTTGTCAACACTACCGGCGGAGGCCTGGAGGGCATAGATGTCAGTCTGTCGGGAAATCGAGTGCAAATAAAATCATGGACACAGAAATAAGATCGCTGCGCGATTTTATAAAACGCCTGCCCGCAACGCTTTCGCTTGCGAGGCGGGCGGGCGGCTGCGCCGCTTAATATATGGTAAACATCTGATCTCTAACCTCCGCAATGCGGGGGGGCAGGGACCAGTTATCGGTGATCAGTTATCAGCGAACAGTGATCAGTTATCAGTAACCCGCAACCCGCAACCCGCAACCCGCAACCCTCAATTGACACAAAATATTGCATTATTAAGAATGTTCATTTATGTTAGGCGATAAGCTGCAAAACCCTTTGTAAGGAGGGGATCAACCTCTGAACCTAGAACCCTGAACCTATAACCGATCAGGTTAGGTTTTTTTATAAACAATCCAACCAAGAAAATAATATGGCAATAGTTACAAAAGAATCAAAATGGCTCGATCAAGCTGACAGCCTTAATCGACTAAGCGGGCATCAAAGCCTCCGGGAAACGGCCTATTTGGGATATCGGAAAGTATCTATGGATGAAAAAGCCCGATATGTTTTGCGGCATTTCAGTAGAATTGCCCGCAGATACGATCTGATGAACACTCTGCTTAGTTTCGGAATTCATCACTTGTGGAAGCATGCGGCCGTCAAGATGCTGGAGTTGAATCTCGGGGACCGGGTTCTGGATGTATGCGGCGGCACCGGCGATTTGGCTCTTCTGGCCGGCAGAGTCGTGGGGCCGGGCGGTCAGGTGATCGTATATGATATCAACCGGTCCATGATCGATGTAGGCCGGCATAAGATAAGCGGTTACGCATCCGCAAAACATATCAGATTTGTGCTAGGAGATGCGCAACACATTTCTTTTGCGGATAAATATTTTGAAGCCGCCATGGTAGGTTTCGGGATCCGAAATGTACCCCGTATGGATCAAGGGTTTAAGGAGATGTATCGCATACTGAAGCCCGGGGGCAAAATAATGTGCCTGGAATTTTCAAAACCGACAGCGCCTCTGTTCCGGCAGTTTTATGATATCTATTCTTTTCATGTCATGCCCTTGCTTGGCGGAATTATTGTAGGGTCCCGCAAGGCCTATATGCATCTTGTCGAATCGATACGTACGTTCGTTTTGCCCGGTGAGTTGACGGCCATTTTAGAACAGGTGGGTTTTTCACAGGTAACAACCCGCAGTCTCACCAACGGCATCGCGGTTATCCATATGGGTGTTAAAGATTGAGGGGCTGGAGGTCGGAGGTCGGAGGTTGGTAGGTCTGTAGTATTACGATAAGTGGGAGCAGCGATGAAACTGAATTGGGCTGAGCGCTGGGTGGTCAACAACCCGCTGAGGGTTTTCCAGCAGCAGATCGAAATAGCATGGTTTAAACGCATGCTGCCGCCGGCGCCGGGGAAAACCGTTTTGGAAATGGGCTGCGGCCGTGGAGCCGGCGCGAAACTCATCCTCAGAACATTTCAGCCCGCCGTTCTGCATGTCCAGGATCTGGACATCAAGATGATTGTAAAGGCCAAGCAGTATCTTGGCGGGGCTGAGCGGCAAAAGACATCTCTGTCTGTAGGGGATGCCGTAAGGCTCCCATTTCAGACGGACAGCTTAGATGCAATTTTCGGATTCGGCTTTTTACATCATGTTCCGGATTGGCGTAGCGCTCTTGAAGAGATATCCAGGGTTTTAAAAACCGGCGGTCTCTATTATTTCGAAGAGCTTTACCCGGGGCTTTATCAAAACTTTGTTACTAAACATATCCTTTTGCATCCTGAACACGATCGTTTTTCCAGCTATGATCTTCGCAAAGGACTGGATAAAACGAGCTTAATCCTCAAGCATGCTTTTGAATTAAGAAAAATAGGTATTTTGGGCGTGGCTGCCAAAACTTGAAAAAACCGGTTAATGGTAATATTTGTCCCTGACAATGACTAAAGTTTTTACTAAAACTGCTGCATACGATTATAAAACGCTAAAGCCGATAATCTTTGACATGATTGACGCCATGGGAGAAGGTCTGGTCCCGGAGCAATCCCGGGTACTGATCAAGCCAAACCTGCTTTTACCTGCCAATCCTGAAGACGCTATCCTCACGCACCCCCATGTTGTCAGGGCTGTGGCCGAATATGTGCTGAGCAAAGGTGCCCGTCCTCTGATCGCAGACAGTCCCGCCACGGGGTCGTTCGAAAAAATAATGAAGGAGGGTGGATATTATCAGGCACTTAAAGATCTGGATGTTGATTTTAAAGCATTTGAAAAATCGGTAAAAGTAGATATCGGTAAGCCTTTCGGGCGTATCGAAATTGCCAGGGAAGCTGTTGAGGCGGATGTTGTCATCAACCTGCCCAAACTAAAAACCGATACGGGAATGTTACTTACGCTGGGGGTCAAGAATCTTTTCGGCTGCATAGTCGGTTTAAGGAAACCAAAATGGCATCTGAAAAGCGGGGCGGACAGGGATATGTTCGCCAGACTGCTGGTACAGATTTATAGGGCTGTAAAGCCGGCGATTACCATTGTCGACGGCATCCTGGCGCTTGAAGGGCAGGGGCCTGGGAAAAGCGGTATCCCGCGGCATTTGGGAATACTTGCCGGCGGCAAAGATGCTTGCGCCGTTGACATGGCAATTTGCAGCGTATTAGGCGTAGATGCGGATGAACTTCCCACGCACAAGGCGGCCAAGATTTTAGGGTTGGCCGGCGATGCGGTTTATATCAGCGGAGACTTTAATATTGTTCAAAATTTCAAGCTGCCGGATACAGCACCGCTTACCATGGGGCCTAAAGCGCTTCAAAGATTCATGCGAAAGCATTTGCTCCAGAGGCCGGAAGCCGACGACCTTCTTTGTACATTATGCGGAGAGTGCCGAAAATATTGCCCGGCAAAGGCCATCAGTCAAGAGGCGGAAACCATCGCTTTTAATTATGACGGGTGTATCCGCTGTTACTGTTGTATAGAAATTTGTCCCCATGGAGCCCTGCGTGCGACCGAGACCGCGGCCGGTCGGGTTCTGCGCAAACTTTCGAGATTAAAATAGAGCCAAGATAAATTCTTCGTAAGGAATCCGGGTTAATTGACAATACGGTTACTTTTGTGTATCTATTTGCAAACGAACATTTGATGAACGAGAGGGGGTAAACGATGATTAACAAGGTAATTTTAGTGGGCAATCTTGGCAAAGATCCTGAGGTAAGCTATACACCGAGTGGCATGGCGGTTGCAAAATTCAGCATAGCAACTTCCGAGAGATGGAAAGATAAAAATAGCGGGGAGATGCAAGAGCGGACGGAGTGGCATCGCATCACTGCTTTCGGGAGATTAGGAGAAATATGCGGTGAGTATCTTTCAAAAGGAAGACAAGTATACATTGAAGGACGACTGCAGACCAGTTCGTGGGAAAAGGACGGTGTTACTAGATACAGCACTGATATTATTGCAAATGAAATGAAGATGCTTGGGTCCAAAAGTTCTGGGGATACATCCAGGCTACCTGAACCGCCACATACTCCGGAATACTCGGGGCCGCCACTTCAGGATAGAGAGGATGATATTCCTTTTTAAATTTAATTTCCGCGCTGTTTTCAGCGGGGAAATTAAATAAAAAAGAGATTTTTAAGGCTAAATTCGGTTTATAGCAGCGGTTGTCAAAATAATGTTCAGTTTGCTATTTGGATGCCGTCCCGCTTTCAGCGGGACGGCGGGAGTTTTATAAAATCGTATTACGATTTTATTCCTCAAGTTTTTCTTCAAACTTTTCTTCAAGTTTTTGCGACTCGTTTTTTTCAGGTCCGGATGTGGCGCCCTTGAAATTCTTGATGGCTTTGCCCATACCCGCTCCTATTTCCGGGAGTCTGCCGGCTCCAAAAATTATCAGAATAATTACAAGAATGATAATAAGTTCCGGCATTCCAATTCCAAACATATTTTCCTCCTATTAATCGAATCTGGTCTCTTTGAGTTCTTGCTGAAGCTGTACAAACTCTTTTGATTTTAAGTAGCGGTCAACGATACCCTGATAATCGATCCATCTCCGCCAGGCTTCAAGCCAGACCTCGTTATGCCAATAGCAGCTTGGATCGCCCCGTCCATGCAGGCGTTCGATGTAATCGATATATTCTTCGCTGCAGCCCTCACAAAAACGGTAGGGGACTCTGATATTGTCTTTTTCAGATATATTATCACGTTCATCCGGATCAATCTGTGTGCCGCACTTCTCACACTTGAAGGCACAGTGGGCGCACTGAAAAACCTTCTGAACAGCCAAAATCTTGCGTTTTTGATTTATTGCAGCTTTTTTGTCGATGGAGTGCTGCAGTTTATTGTTAAAATGGATAACGTTAGTCATGATAGGCCTTTTTTTGTTTCAAAAGATAGAAGCCCCGATAAGTTTGATATATAACACCAGGTAATTTGAGTGTCAATCTATTAGACTCCACATTCAGTAAACGTTAATGATGAAAGAAATTGTTCATTCAAGATGCGGGTAAAGGCTTGTAATGCATTATAATGCATGGTAATCTCAATAAATTCGTAAAAAATATAATTCATTGCGTTTTATTAACGAAAGGATCTTGGATGATGAAAAAATTTCAGCCCAACGGTCTTCCGGTCCTGATCGGAAGCCTTCCCATGGATGACCATGATGAAGCCGTCAGTCTTGTGTTGGAGCATACGCCCCAAATCCCGTTGTGGATTCAGCTTCCGGTTTATAAACAAGAGGGGATGACTGCTCAGTTTCTGCCTGGATTTCCGGGGCTTGTAACCGTAAACGACAAGTCCTTTATCGATACGGCAGGGGATGATTTCGATAATCAGCTTCTATATTTCTACGAGGAGTATATGGCGGTGACAGAAGGGGAGATGAAGCTTGAAGATTCCCGCTTTACTCTGACCACCGCGACTGCCAGGGGTTTTTTTACGCTTTTGGACAGAATCGAAACTTTTGACGACACCCCGGCAGCACTCAAAGGTCAAATAACCGGTCCTATAACCTTCGGGTTGGGAGTGACCGATCAGAACGATAAGGCCATTTTTTATAACGAGCAGGTGCGAGATGCGGCCGTGAAGCTTCTGGCTCTGAAAGCCGGATGGCAAGTCAGGATGCTGTCAAAATTCAAACTCCCGGTAATCATGTTTTTAGATGAGCCTGCTCTGGCCGGCTTCGGGTCATCTGCGTTTATCAGTATATCACGTGAAGAGGTTACGGCCTGCCTGGACGAAGTGATTGGTGCCGTTCATGACGAAGGAGGTCTTGCCGGTATCCATGTTTGCGCCAACTCCGACTGGTCCGTGATATTGGATTCGCGCACTGATATTGTCAGTTTTGATGCCTACTCCTATTTTGACAAGTTCATCCTTTATCCGGATCATATCAAGACGTTTATGGAATCCGGCGGCATCCTGGCCTGGGGAATCGTACCGACCGCAAATCCCGGTGACATAGAAAAAGAGAGCGTCGATTCTTTGGCGGCGGCTTGGCAGGACCAGGCTCGGGCGGTCGCGGCTCTTGGCATTGAACCGTCAAGGATACGGGCCCAGTCTCTGATCACTCCGAGTTGCGGGGCCGGTTCTCTGAGTCTTGATCTGGCAAAAAAGGTGCTTATGTTGACCAAGAAAGTGTCGGAAACCATACGAAATCAGGATTAAAGCATACCCGAGCGCTATAAATAGGGGCTAAAATAAGCCGTATCCATTCTCAGAGCAGCAGAGCTATGAAAATTCCAAATCACAAATCCCAAATAACAAACAAATAACAATGCCCAAAATTTGATACAAGAGGCAAATGAATTGAAAAAAATATTCTCATCAATACTGAAAAAATCAACATAATTTGGGTCATTGGAGTTTGGAATTTATTTGGGATTTGATGCTTGGAAATTGGGATTTCATAGAATCCGTGAAAGGGTATACAAAATCTTATCGCGAAAACACAAAGGCCATGATGTTATCTATAAATTTTATGAGGTTTTAAATGTCAAATAAAGCTACAGATCAAAAATTTTCCGGAGCTTCCCGGTACATACTCGATGACGAACTGGCCAGCATCGTCAACGTTTCCATGGCTCTTGAAATGCCGCTGCTTTTAAAAGGTGAACCGGGTACCGGCAAAACCATGCTGGCCCATGCCATTGCCGAGAGTCTGAGAATGCCCCTGATTGTGCTGAATGTAAAGTCAAGCATGAAGCTGGTGGACACGCTTTATCAGTATGATACCTTGACCCGTCTTAATGACAGCCGGTTTGGTGATTCCGGCAGGGATGTCAGTAATATCGAAGAGTATATCAAGATGGGGAAGATCGGTCAGGCTTTTACATCGGAAACCAGGACCGTTCTTTTGATCGATGAGATCGACAAGGCCGATACCGATTTCCAGGATGATATGCTGGACGTCCTGGACCAGATGGAATTTGACATCATTGAGACTGACAAGACGGTGAAGGCCGATCATCGTCCGGTAATCGTGATTACTTCCAATGCCAAAAAAGACCTGTCGGATCCCTTTCTGGGCCGGTGCAATTTTCATCACATCGCCTTTCCGGATCCGAAAATGATGCGCAGGATCATTGCGGTTCATTTTCCGGAAATCGACTCGAATCTGATGGAGAATGCTATTGCAGCATTTTATAGAATGAGGGAAATCGAAGCCATTGAAAAGAGACCGGCAACCCGGGAACTGCTCAACTGGATTCGTGCCTTAGAAACCGATCCTGACTTTAAGCCCAAAAGGCTGGGCAAAGGCGATATCCCCTTTTTGGGAGTTTTGTTCAAAAAGAGCCAGGATAATGAGAGGGTTGCAGCGGCGACCAGTCGCCGCAGTGTTTTCTAAGAAATGCCAACAAGAAAACAGTATTTTCAGCCACTATATTGAGCGGCGGTCTCCGCGTCACCACCCACCTGAAGACCTTTGTGCAGCCGAACCCCGATCTTCGGTGTCATCTGCCGGTATGACGCGTCCCGCCCGGTTAGGAATTCCGCGACGACGTCTATCTTCAAACGTCAATTATTCTTGAAGCCTGATGAAAATTACAATTGAGGTTTTTTTATTTCTGATATTCCAAAACACAACCTTTAGCCTAACACACAAAAAAAAAGATAGCAGGTAAAACAGGTTTTGAATTGACGATTTGGAACCCCAATCAATTCCGATATTTAGGCAAGCTTGTGTTTTGATTGAAGGCAGGAACTTTCAATCAGCCTAATTTGAAGATTAGGCTTTTTTCCCTGTGAGCAGTGATACGTTGGAGATATCTGTAACACCGCTTTTCAGCGGGCGCTGATTTTTGCGATCTGCTGCAAAAGTCTTATTAGGCATCATTCAGTTCCTTCATACTGCTCTCATCGCGGGAAT
>JAQBHK010000356.1:0-9145 GCA_032127815.1 Desulfobacterales bacterium | reverse complement strand
GGAATTATCGCCGCAACCAGCGATTGCAGACCGATGGTAAAAAACAGCGATAACGTGATAAAGCCAAGATAGACCGGAAAAACGCCCAGACCGGAAGCTGAAAAGACCAGCACTGCAACCACCAGGCTTTTAAAAAAAAGCATGCATGTGAGCCATCTGTGCGCCCCAATGCGATCGATTCCAATACCGGCAAAGTAACTAAGAAAAATGGACGGCCCGTGATGAATCAGGCTCATCAAGACCAAATTGGTTAAAGGGTTTTTGCTGTGAAAGACCAGCAGATCCAGCAGGGTAAAACTAACAAATCGTTTGCCCATGTTAGTGCAAAAATCGGCGGCAATGACCAGATACTCCCTTTTCACGATGCTTTCCCATCGTTGCGAAAGCCATCCGGAGATAAGGCCGCAGCCGCTGTTGCCAGCAGATAGTCTTCCACCAGGCGGCGGTAGGTATCGTAGTGACAGTCGATACCGTTAAAATCATTGTGGCGGGTAAGGGCCTGAAGCCTGCACCCGCCCATGCAGACGGGCAGCAGTTCGCATTGGTTCAGGCACTGATCGGGCAGCTTGCGATTTAAAATCTGGGACTCGGCCACAAAATCGATGCCGGTTAAAACGTTGCCGTAAGCCATTTCACCACCCTGAAGGGACGGACAGGGGATGATCGAGCCGTCGGTGTCAAAGACATAAATGCAGCGAAAATCGGTCATACAGGCGTTCGACGGCGCGTTTCCGTTTACCGGAAACCCCCGCTGTGCGGCCGCTTGCTTTAGAAACTGGAATATCTCCACGTCCCCCATGCCGGCGCAAAAACCGCCCTCGCCCCGTTTTTCCAAAATGGGAGTAAAGGCGATATCTTCCACACGGATATTGCGGTAATGCATGTCTTCCAGCATTTCCGGAATCCGTTTAAAATCAGAGCTTCCGGCATCGTACTGGCATTCTATGCGGATGGGAATCGACCCGGAAATCTTCTCCAGGTTTTTCATGATTTTTTCATAGGTTTTACCCCCTCCTTTTGAAGGCCTTAGTTTATCGTGCACCGGGGCCGGACCGGCCAGGCTGACCCGGACCGTTGTCAGGCCGACGGCTTTTAGTCTTGCGATGACTGTTGGGGTGATAAGGGTGCCGTTGGTCGTCATGGTAAAGCCGTAATCAATGCCCCTGCCCTTACAAAAGTAAAAGCGCCGGGAAGCACTCGCTATAATCACATCTAAATTCATCAGCGGTTCTCCGCCGAGATAATCGTCTTGCACCTGCTGCGGGTGGTGGCTTTTAATCTGCTCAAGATAAAAATCGTCCATTTTACGGGCAATGGCCGCAGACATGTCTTTGGCTTCAGAGTCCAGGATGCAGTAGGTGCATTGGTTGTTGCATTTTCTGGTAACAAGAATCTTTGATCTGATTGTGCTGAAGTCGTGCACGTGCCTGTCTTTCCATTCCTTGAACACCACGGTTTCGTCGATGCCGCTTCTGACCAGGATGCCCTGCTGCATCAATCGTTCGATGGTCTCAGGATCTGCGGCCGGGTCTGCGTCCAGGATGTTGGTCCATTGGACCGCCGGCATCAAAACAAGGGCCTCGGTCAGGGTGTGATATACCGCCGTGCACGCGTCTTTCCGGCCTTCTATGGGCAGATCCAGCGCAAATCTCGATGGTAGATATCCGGACATGATATATTCTCCTTTTAATAAGTCCCCGGGGAACACGGACTTCCCCGGGGAAATTAAGAATGTCTATGAATTAGTCGCGGGAATTCGGACCACTCTCGCAACAGGCCATACCCGACGCCCTGACTGCAAATGTACCGCTGTTGATCAGCTTCATATTCTCACCCCCTTCTTGATTGAATTTACGTCCGATTAATATTGATGCGCGCATGCTGGTATAAGAGTATTTCAAAATGCGTGCCAGAATTTGCGAGGGGAGAGATAAATTTTTAACTGCTTGCTATTGCTGAATAAATATACTGTTACACGAGACAAGCAATCGGTTTGTTAAGAGAAAAAGTTCGAACTTAACTTAGATAAGTTCGAACTAACTTAGACAAGTATGAACTTGCGTTGGTCCCGATTTTTATGATCAGCCCCAGACCCACACAGACATACACGGAAAATGCATGAAGCGCTTGAAATGATGGGATGCTATAGACCTGGAATGGTGAAATAATGGGGTAAAAAAGTTTTTCTCGGATCTTTTATAGCAAACTTGGCCCTCTGGACCATGATGTTTTACTGGTGCCTAAGGGCGGCGTGTCTTAAACGGTAAATCCCCGCGTGGATAAGGGAAAAGGGGTGGGGCAGACTGAACCGTTTGGACATGGTGTCGATGGCGGTTTTTTGAAACAAAAAGGTGCCGGGCTGAAGTGATGTGATCAGTGCGTCTACGCTATAAAAAAGTGCTTTCTGTTTTTCTTGGTCTTTTTCTTCAAGGGCCTTTTGGATCAGGCGGGTTACTTGCGGATGTTCAAAACAGCCGGCGATGGACTTGCTTTGGAAACCGGGAGACCAGAATTCCCTTAGTTTTTCAGAATTTCGATATGCGCCTCTAAACTCTGTCAGCGTGACCTGAAACTCGGTATTTCTATAGTATCTTCTATGAAGTTCTTCAAAGGCAAGAACCTCGATCCTTACCCGGATGCCAAGATCGTTTAAGCAAAGCTGAATATAGCGGGCCACCTTTTTTTCGATCTGGCATTCCTTATAAACAGAAAGGGTAAATTCAAAGGGCTTTGCGTCTTTGTAAAGCAGGCGGCCTGTATCATTGTGGGACCAGCCGGCTTTTTTTAACAGGGCCAGGGCCTTTTGCGGGTCAAAGGGCAGCGGTTTTACCTCGGGATTGTGATACGGCGAGTCAACTCCCATGGGCCCGTTGGCAACCTTGCCGTAGCCGTTTAAAATGGTTTTTACAATATGTTCGCGGTTAATGGCGTAAGTTAAGGCCAAGCGGACCTTTGGATCGCAAAAGAGCGGGTCATGAGTGTTGTAAAGCAGGATCGTATAATAACGGAGGACATAGTGATCAAAATAAAACCGGTCTTGGTACTGCTGAAGCATTTTATAGTTTTTAGGTGTAATTTCATGGGCGATATCTGTTTTGCCGGCAAGGAGTCTGGTCCAGGTTTTTTCTTTGTCGGGCTGGTAGTAAAAAACAATTTTATCCACAGCCGGCCGGCCGTTGTAATAATCGGCATTGGCTTCAAGGTGTATTTCTTTGTTTGCATGTCTTTGTTTGAATTTAAAGGGACCGGAGCCGATGGGATGGTTGTAATAATCGATTTTTCCGGCGTCCGGATGAGGAAAGATCTCAAAATCCCATATCTTTTGAAGTATTAAAGGGTCCTCTCTCTTTAAGTGGATGCAAAGAGCGGTATCGGACAACAGGGAGATCTGGTCGATGACTGAAGATAAGTTGGGGCGAAAATTTTTTATCCACGTTTCATATGAATACTTTACATCCTTTGAAGTGACAACCTTGTTGTTATGGAACACGGCGTCGTTTCTCAAGTTAATGGTCCATTGCAATTTTTCAGGGTCATAGGACCATCTGACGGCTAAATCCGGTTCTAGGCCCCCCTTGTTATTGGGAACAAAAAGATAGCTGTATAACAGAGGAAAAATATTGTTTGAACCTGAAGCTTTGACAGTTGCAGGATTTAAGGAGGTAAACGACGCGTTCACATCATACCGAAGCACATTTTCCTCTTTCAAGCTTCTTTGTGCGGAAGTGTCGTCCGTTTTTCCGCAGCAAACTGTAAACCCTGCAAAAAGAATACCCAGCAGGATGATATTACCGGCTTTGCGCCGTTGTAATAAAATGCTCGGCAAGTTTATACTTTGATTTGTTGGCCTTTTTCCCATTGTGAACGCAGATTCGGTTTTCTATCAGTATCTTTAAATAATCTCCCGCTGTTTTGTATTTATCCGTATCAGATTTGGCATTGTTTCTCAAAAACTTTGCAAACTTTTTCCTTGAAAACCATTGGCCGCCAATCCCTACGAGAAATTCGTAAATTTTATCAATGGTGACGCACTTCAGGGTTTTACGCCACAACTCCGGCGATTTTCTGCGGTTTGTAATTTTAATCAGCTCAAGAGCCTTTAAAAGTTTGTCTTCTCTTATCCTGAGGCTAATATTGTCCTTTTTATATGCCTTCAAATTCTGTAACACATCTGCCGTCAAATCACTAAGGGAAATCTCTCTTCCGTCTGCAAGAATAACCGCCCTTTTGATGATATTTTGAAGCTCCCGGACGTTTCCGGGGAACGAATGTTTTTGCAACGCCCGGACGGCCTCAGCCGATATGGACATCTCGCCTTTTCCTTGTTCGGCAGCAAATCGTCCCAGGAAATGTTCAATCAACAGGTGAATATCTCTCGGGCAATCCCTAAGGGGGGGCACTCGGATCGGCAGAACATTGAGGCGGTAATATAGATCCTCCCTAAACCTTCCGGCCTTTACCCTGGTTTTCAGGTCCAGATTCGTGGCTGCAATGACACGGACATCTACTCTGATGGTGAGGTTTCCTCCCAGCCGTTTAATTTCCTTTTCCTCAAGTACGCGAAGAATCTTTGCCTGCGCCGGCAGAGCCATATCCGCGATTTCATCCAGAAACAAGGTACCTTCGTGGGACATCTCAAAACTTCCGGGTGTCGTAGTATATGCATCGGTAAAAGCTCCCTTTTCATGTCCGAATAGTTCGCGTTCTATAAGTTTATCGGGGATTGCGGAACAGTTAATCGCCACAAAAGCTTTATTACTCCGATTGCTATTCCCGTGGATAGCCTTGGCCACAAGTTCTTTACCGGTGCCGGTTTCCCCAAAAATCAATACGCCGGCGTTCGAAGGTGCGGCTTTCCCGATGAGATTAAAGAGGTCTAACAGGAGTCTGCTTTGTCCTATAATGCCGCAAAATGATGGTGGGTAGATTTCATTTCTTTGCAACATGGATGTTTCCTCGGACAGACCGGAAAGAGAATGCTATACAAGAGCCGGAAACTACTAAAATCCAAATGAATCTCGCGAAGTCGGCAGTCGTCACAAATTATGATGGGGGAGTTTGATTGTTTGCGGTCAGGCTGTGCGTTGCGCATGCGATTGCAAACGTAACTTTAACACACCGACGTACGTCTGCTCAGATGGACCACGGCGTTTTAAAGCGTACAAACGCCAGGGCAAGCAACTTAAGAAATGTGCTTGACTTGAAAAAACAAAGAGTTATATACAATACAAGGTTGAGTGGCTTCTTTATGGTGTTGCCCTGAGAAAGTTACACCATAAGGATTAAAACTCTACCCGTCTTCCCGGGGCCTTCATTCATGAAATGGAGGCCTCAACCCTTTTACAGTCCAACTGTTTTGGCCTGAAAAATCATCCTCCCCCCACCTCTTGAAGACGATTCTCAGCCGGATGATTTTTTATAGTGTATTACGTTGTCATCTGTTCTATCTATTTTGATAGGAATGTATCGTTGGGCTATTTGGAAAGTTTCTGATAGCCCTTTGGCATCTTTGTAAACAGCCTGTACAAGAAACCGAATCTTTGGTCCTCTCAGTTTCAGGCGGTGAATCGGTCTGTTTTCTTTGAAGATATCAGCCATCGAAAGCAAAATCACTTCTATTGCCATGTTGTTTGTCATCATCTCTTCGGCGATTATATAGTCAAGTCTATTAGAAAACCCCACATTTTTTTGTTCAACGTCTATGTGATTAATGCGAAAGAGCGCTGTCGATATGACTGTGTTTGATGTCTTAAAAAACTTTTCAAGCTCCCGGCCATGTGTTCTCCCGGTTTCCAGGTCCACTTTGCCCGGCAAAAGTATGGTTTCGTGGCCGCCTTGATCGGCGTTTCGTTTTGCCAAATCAATTGAGTCTGTAAAAATAATGGTATCTTTTTCAAATAGTTGTCCGAAGTTCTGAGCAATCGACAATAATAACGGGTCGCCAGGCAAAAACACCGTAGCAGTTTTGCCGAACAAAGTATTTTTTCTTTCAATTAACCCGTTTTGAACTGATGTGACGATTTCTTCAGGCCAATCTTGGGCGGTTCTATCAAATGGAATCGCACCGCCACGTCCTTTTTTACATATCCCCTGCCTCTCAAGTTCCGCCAGATCTGTCCTGGCGGTTTGATCGGAAACATCAAATTTTTCACATATTGAGACCGTGCTGATGTATCTGTCCGCATGTAAAGCTGATTTTATAAAAGCCTGTCTTTCCATTTTGTTGCGGCTTTTAACGAGTGTTTTTTGTGCTTGTTTGTTCACCGGAGTTTCCAATTCGTGCTGTTTAGCGGTTTGGCCTGGTTCGTCTGTATTTTATTTTGGATGTAACACAGCATATAGTGTTCAGAATGTGCCCTATGTCAATATGCTGTATTTTTAGGGCCTTACAGTATAATTATAGCCGCATAACTTTGCAATGTCAAACAAATTTTTTGAATAACCAAGGCTCATTAATGCCACCTGGGCCGACTATAGCAATCTATATTTTTTAATATAAACAGGTTATGTACTGCAATCAATCAATTGGGGGTATTTGAAATACAAAGATATGGGTTATAAGATTTGGATTTCTTGGGATAGTTCTTGGGTTTGATTCGATCCTTGGACAGGCATAAAGACTTTTTTGATCGCAAACGGGGGGGGCTAATATTCAAATCTGACCCCGGCTTCGACCCAGCGGTCCGGTTTGGGCCAGGCCTTACGGTAAAGATAGGTTGTGTTGAAAACGTTGTACACGGCGCCAAAGATACTCACCCTGCCGTAGGTTTCCGGAAACGGGAGGTTAACTTTTAACAGATAGTCAAAAACAAAAACTTCATCCTTCGTTTCAGGGTAAGAGGAATTGTGATCAATGTATTTTCCGATGATCGAGTTACTCATACGTTTATGAATATATCCGGCCGAAACATTGTACATGGTTCTGGGAATATTTTCGATTACGTTGTCGGTCTCTTTATTGCGCACATCTACATAGCTTGCGCCGAAGGCTAAGGCCAGTCCAAAGTCAAAGTTCGCAGATATGTTGCCTTCCAGGCCCTGCCGCCGGACCTTGTCGATGTTTTCATTTCTGTCGGTGTTGGAATTTTTACGGATTAAATCGTCAACGTCGGTCCGGAAAAGATTCAACTCACATTTTAAAAAACGAAGCAGACGCACCTCGCCGCCAAGTTGATAGTTGACCGCAATTTCCGGCTCAAGATCCGGATTGCCGGACTGGGGATCGTACATCCAGCCGGGCGGCGGTGCTGAAAACCCTCTGGTTACCTGGGCCCGGACAAGGGCGTCAGCCGTTGGAAAACCATAGACCATACCGCCGGAAGGGCTGATTTCAGAGCCAAAATCCTTATTATCGTCATAACGGACACCGGCATTGAGGGTTAAATTTCCCAGGGTAAAGGTATCGTTGGCAAACAGAGCCCAGTTGCCGGTCTTATGCACTTGGGTGTAATTTTTCCAATCGTATTTACCCCAGTCTCCGTCAAAGCCGAGATTTAAAGTGTTGGTATCGTTTGTGTTCCAGTTCATCCGGGCGCTGCCGCCCCAGATTTCATCCTGGTAATCAGTATAGATGGCCCGGCGGTCAGCATAAACATCTTCGGTGAAGCTGTCGAATTGATGGTGCCGGCCCTCAAAAGTCAACGTCAGGTTGTCGGCCGGTGACGTTTCAAACAAAAGACGCTGGTAGGTTCGCTTGCTATGGATGTCATCCCAGAAGGCAGGATATCTGGGAAGCGGATCCGCATGCTGCCCTTTATCATAAAAACAGGCCAGATTGATGCGGCTTGCCGTGCCTAGGTCGTAGTTAACCTTGGCATAGACGGCACTCTGATCGTATTCGGTGTGATCGATAAAACCGTCACTTTGATCGTGGGTCAAGGAAAAAAGATAGCCAAAACTGTCTGCCGTACCGCTGACAGTGCCGCGACTCTTGGAGGTCTGAAACTCGCCATAAGATGTGCGGGCGTCGACGGCCGCCGGCTTTTTAGAATCCGGGTCCTTGGTGATAATGTTAATCACCCCTCCCAGGGCGGACCCCCAGGCCGCAGAAGCGGTGCCCTTGTATATTTCTATGCGGTCGATGGCGTCGACCGGGAGATAGGAAAGGTCTGTTGCGGGGTTGGCAAGCTGATTAAGGGGGACGCCGTCCTGCAAAACAGTCACATGGCGGGTCTCCGAACCCTGGATGCGCACCCCCGTGGCATCGCTTCCCAACCCGCCGTTAAACTCCACATAGACGCCCGGTATATACTGGAGAGCTTCGGCCGCATTGGAGACCGGCATCTTTTCCAGATCCTCGGCGGTCACCACGCTGACGTTGGCAGCTACTTTCTGCCTGGAGGTCTCCACGCGGGTGGCCGTGACAACCACGGCTTCCATTGCATATATTTCGGACGGGGGCTTGGAATATATTTCCGCGGTGCGCGCGTTAGGCGCAAAGACAAACAGCAGAATCAATCCTAAAATAACGACTGTTTCAGTTCGCATCGATATCATCCAGCTCATATTTTTTTACCTTGGCGATCAGTGTTTTGCGATTGATGCCCAAAAGCTGCGCCGCGTTGGTTTTATTATTGCTTGTCTGGTGCAAGGCAAGTCCGATACACATCTTTTCCATCTCATTCAGGTTCAGATTCGAAAGGCTGCCAGACGCCTCTGTATCAAAAGGGAGACATCTGGTGGTGATCATGGACTCTTTGCAGGTTATCACCGCTCTTTCGATGATGTTTATCAGTTCTCGAACATTCCCGGGCCAGCCATACTCCACCAGTGCTATCAGGGCTCTCTCGGACAGACCGTCTATGGGCCGCTCATATGCCTGGCTGAATTGCTTGAGATAATAGTCGGCGATCAGCGGGATGTCCTCGCGCCGGTTTCTTAAAGGCGGCACGTCAATCTTATAAACGTTTAAGCGGAAAAAAAGATCCCGGCGAAAGCGACCCTCGGCAACTTCAATTTCGATGTCGCGGTTGGTGGCTGTAATGAGGCGAAAGTCCGAGTATATGGGCAGCGTCCCGCCGACACGCCTGAAATTCCTGGTCTCCAACACCCTGAGCAGTTTGGACTGCAACAAAGGCAGCGCCGTGCTGATTTCATCTAAAAAAAGCGTCCCTTGATGAGCAATCTCGAAAAGACCTATATTGCG
>JAQBHK010000355.1:0-7921 GCA_032127815.1 Desulfobacterales bacterium | reverse complement strand
CCTATAGTTGTTCTTTAAAAAAAGATCAACCGCTAAGTAACACTAATATCGATTTTTCAAGAGTTATGGTTGAGGAACTGAAGCTCAGAGATTAAGTAATCTGCGCTCGCGCTTACAGTTCAGGGTAAACTCTGGGCACATCGAAAGCCGACATCAAAAAACGCTTCCCAAGGGTACCTGAAGCTTTTGGATGCTGACTCGTGGCGGGAGGATTTGTCGATGACAATACTCGAATAATTGATGTTCTCTCCGGCTCCGTTTTTTTCACGCTGATTCACGATTGCCTGTATGGCCCATTCCTTGATCTGCTTCAGATCATAAGGAGTGTCTGCGGCCGGGCGGGCATAAGTGTCATTGGGTGCATGCTGCGTTGCGGGCGGACGGCTCGATGTCTCGCCGCCGCCGGCCGGGGTGCCCATATTCAACATGTGGGGGTGGGTTTCAGAGTCGGCAGGTGCGTGCTGGGTGATTGCCGGCGGAGAGTCTGCTTTGTCTGCTGAAGCGATGATATTGCTTAGGCTTTCTTTTGAAAACAAATAATTCCATTCGGATTCGGTCACCAGTCGCTTGTCGTAATGGCGAGCATAGGCACTAGCGCCATACCAGGTGACACGCACAACCGGCTGAGCCGCATATTTTTCGTTTTGCAACTGGAAACGCCCGTACTCATATATTATCTGTTCAATAATTTCTGTTCCTTTCCCAAGATAGAACCAGATTTCATCTTTATTTTTGACAACTCCGTTTTCTATGGTCAAGCTTTCTGCAACTTCGTTCAAAAATTCAGCAAAGTGATGATTCGATACCATCTTTTCATCTATATAAAAGGACGGGACCGAAACGGTCTCTCCCTGAGTAGTTGAAACCTTCGAAGTGGTCTTGACCTCGCCGCCGGGGATAAAGAGCATGGTTAAACCGTCTTTGCCGCGGATAGACGGTGCCGGAGAAGGGGTGGCGCTTGGAACAGCTATGGAAGGCTCCTTGGAGCCTGGAAGAGAAGACTCAATTCGGGCGGTCTGCGGACCTCTTAAACGCTCCGTTGTTTTGCCGGGGATACCCATTAAGTGCCAGAGCCCCATTAACCCCACCGATACAAGCGCAGTCACAATGCCCGTCCAGATGAAAACAGGTTGAGTCAGAAATGAAAAACGCGTGGGAGTTTCAGCGCTGTCAACCGCGGTTTCCGTTTTCAATGCGTCAATGGCATCCAAAAGCTTCTTTCGAAGTTCTCCGACCGATTGCAGGCGTTTTTCTTTTTTCTCAGCCGTGATGTTTTGGATGATCTGATCCAGTTGCTGAAAAAAAGGAGTCTCTTTATGCTGCAACCCGACACTTTGAAAAGGGATGGTTTCTTGTCCGATTCTGCCGTCCACGGCCTCATACAGCATCTTGCCCAGTGAATAAATATCGCTCCGTTGATCCGCCTTTTTAAAGTCGAAGAAATGCTCCGGTGACATGTAGGCCGGCGTGCCTCTGACATCGATGGACTGGGTCACCGGTTTCATGCGACTGGAACCGGCCAGACCAAAATCGGCAATTTTCGGAATTGCACCGTCCAAAAGAACGTTTTCCGGCTTCAGATCCCGGTGAGCGATCTCCTGAGCATGAATGGCTTCAACACCTTCCAGCAGCGGCAGAAAATAGTCGACAATCCACCCAGCCGTCAAAGCTTGTTCAGGATAGAACCCTTCTTCAGACATGGTAAACCGCAGAGAGGTTCCCGGAATGAACTCCATTACGATATATTCGACCGGGACGTCTTGCCCTTTTGTAGTAATTATATCAGAGCCATAATCATAAATTTGCAGGACATTGGGATGCCGAACCCGGGCCATCGCCTCAACCTCCCGCCGGAATCGCTGAATAGCGGCTGCAACCTCTTCAGGGTCGTCTTCAAAAGACTGAAGCATTGCCTGTGAGATGACCTTAATGGCCACATCGCGCTTGAGGTTCAGTTGATGCGCGCGATAAACTTCACCCATGGCGCCTTTGTCGACAAATTCTATGATCACCCATTTGCCATCGAGCACATATCCGGTTGGAAAAATATTTGCCGAGGAGTTGCTCATATCACTATAAAATCTTTCACATTCTGGTTAATTTGTTAATTTAATAAAGTGTGAGTCTACCATTTTGCTATATCCTTGCAAAAAACGTCAAGAGAAAACGGTTGGATAGTTATGTATTGAAGGTTCCCTGCAGCAAGCTACAGGGAACCTTCGACTATAAGGAATTCTGTCCATTTTTTGATTCGCTCGCTAACCCCCGCAGTCCACCGGAGGCGGACGGGGAATGCGCTCGCTGTGCAGTTCGAGCATGGGTGTGCCTGTCTCCGGATTATGCGGAGTTCAAAAAAATGTCACGAAAAATGACAAAAAAAATCCTGTATTTTTTAGAGCTCGGGGATTAATTGCGGTTTTAATCTCGGCCTGCTCCCAATATCCTGAGGAGCATTAGAAACAGGTTGACAAAGTCCAGATACAGTGTCAGGGCGCCTATAATTGCCCCTTTTCTGACTGTGCCGGCATCAATGTCAGCTGGCCGGGAAAGGGCCATGGTTTTTAACTTCTGGGTGTCATATGCAGTTAAACCTACAAAAACAACGACACCGATATAACTGATTATTTACCGTTGGGTATCACGGGAGGAAATCTTTTGGCCCAGGAAGCTTTCAAGATCTTCAAGCTCCTCGATTTTCCTTTCCATCTGGGCTTTATCGGCGTTATCGGAACGAAACAAAGAAGAAAGTTCACTTCTTTTTTCCTGTATCTGGTTTCGCAATGATTCTATTGCCGTCCTGGAATTTGGACGGTCCTGACTATAGTTTCGCGTACTCCGCCTGTCCCGGTCCCGTGTATCCCGGCCATATTGATTCCTATCACTGCGTCCGTACCAGTCCATCATAGCTTGTCCTGCCCCGTCTCCACCCATCATTCCGCCTCCACCCATCATTCCATATGCATTGCCGCCCATACCGTAACCTCCCCGGGAGTCCCCACCAGGACCATGGGCGTAAGCTGTGATTCCAATGGCAAATGCAATGATAATTACCACTGATAAGATGATAGTTTTAGTTTTCATGTTAATTTCCTTTCGTGGTTTTAAGGATTATGCCGAACCGACTTAAATATAAATATTCTATTGTGAACTTGTTCATGCATCGTACCGGCAACCGGCTAATTTATGAGCATCAGTTTGCCGGACTCTTTATCCACTCCCACAAGCTGGACAACTTCTTTGTCTTTGGAAAGGATTTCCGCCTCAAAAAAACTGCCGGCATCGTTAATCCGTCCGACTTCCAGATTGGGATTCAACTTTTTAACATGCTTGACCACAACCTCAGCGGCCTGCTCTTTGGTTAAAAAAGGCCTCCGGGCGACCGCATCCCCTGAGTCACGCCGCTGCGGCACATAGTTTTCGCCGCCCTGAGCTCCCACGCCACAGGCGCTTGCGTTGTTCGGACCCACAAAAATCTTATAGCCTGATCCAGCTACAACCAAAATTAATACAGCCGCTATTATCAATCTCGCATATCTTTTCATTTCGTTACCTCCACAATTAAATTATACTTATTTTTTTACTTTTAAAACTATATATAGCAAAGGTCGTGCCAAGTTTTTTCACTTTTATCTAACTGTCTAATTTAAATAACTTTACGGGTTGAAAAGACTAAAGAAGGAGTGATTTATAGAAGCAGCAATACTGACAGATGAGTAATTAGTATACGATTTTTATGATCAGAGGCGATCCGGATGGTTAAAAAATATCCGATTTGGCTTGTGCCGGAGCCACTTGGTTACACCCTCCTTTTTTGGCCTTGGAAAGGGCTTCATCAGTTTTAGCCAAGAGAGTCTCAGGACTATGGAGTTGATCTGGACAACCGCTGGTAACCCTGGAGAGCCTTTCCCACGGTAAAAAAGGAGAGAGTACTTTTATTAAGGCGCTTACAATCTGACTCTTTTTAATCTCAGGGCATTGGAAAGCACGGATATGGATGAAAGGGCCATTGCCGCCGCGGCGATTGCAGGATTCAGAAGAAAGCCGTAGAACGGATAAAGCACCCCTGCCGCAATTGGAATTCCGATGGTGTTGTAACCAAAAGCCCAGAAAAGATTCTGTTTGATATTTCGTATCGTAGCGGCGCTTAATTTATACGCCTTGACCACGTCGAGAAGATCGCTTTTCATCAGGACGATCTTGGCCGACTCCATGGCCACGTCCGTGCCTGCGCCGATGGCCACCCCCACATCGGCTTGTGTCAGCGCAGGGGCGTCATTGATCCCGTCCCCCACCATGGCCACTTTATATCCTTCGGCCTGGAGTTTTTTCACTTCTCTTGATTTGTCCGCCGGCAGGACTTCGGCCAGGACGCGGTCAATGCCCGCGATCTTGGCAATCGCCTCGGCCGTTCTTTTGTTATCGCCGGTGAGCATGGCCACTTTTATACCCAATGCGTGCAGCTCTTTTACCGCCGTCACACTATTGGTTTTCAATACATCCGCCACTGCGATAATCCCCATCAAAGACTTATCTTTGGCGACAAACATGGGGGTTTTGCCTTCATCAGCCAGACGGCTGGCCTCATTGTCGGCGCTTTGCAAATCAATCTTTTTATCATCCATTAACTTTCTATTACCTAGAAATATTGTTGCTTTATCAATGGTTATCTCTATCCCGTGACCGGGGATAGCGTTAAAGTCAGCCACATCAACAAGCTTCAGCTTTCTCGCCACAGCCTCATTGACGATAGCTTCGGCCAGGGGGTGTTCCGATTTTTTTTCGCCGCTGGCGGCAATCCTCAAAACATCCTCTTCCTTATGATCATTAAAGACAATAATATCCGTAACTTTAGGTTTGCCCTCCGTAAGCGTCCCGGTCTTATCGAAAACTACAAAATTGATTTTGCGAAAATTTTCCAATGCTTCGGCGTCCTTGATAAGGATGCCGAGTTCGGCCCCTTTGCCGGTTCCCACCATAATAGATGTGGGCGTGGCAAGGCCCAGCGCGCAGGGGCAGGCGATAATAAGAACGGCGATCACCACCGTCAGTGTGAAGATAAAGGTTCCGCCGGGAAGTGCAATTCCGAAAGCCATGCCGGCAACAGACCAGATAACAGCAGCCAATAGAGCGGCTCCAATGACCCCCCAGGTGAAATAACCGGCCACGATGTCTGCCAGACGGGCAATGGGCGCCTTTGAGCCCTGGGCATCCTCAACCAGCTTTATAATCTGAGCCAGGGCCGTATCCTTGCCCACTTTCTCGGCCCTAAACTTGATGGAGCCGGTCTTATTCAGCGTCGCCGCTGCTACCTTCGATCCGGGATTCTTCTCTACCGGGATGCTTTCTCCCGTCAGCATAGATTCATCCACGGCGGTTCTTCCCTCAATGACTTCGCCATCAACAGGTATCTTCTCCCCGGGTTTGACAATAACAACGTCACCTGCCTGCATCTCAGAGACCGGCACCTCTTCTTCAACGCCGTCCACTTCAATAATGGCTGTCTTCGGGGCAAGGCCCATCAGCTTTTTAATCGCCTCCGAGGTTTTGCCTTTGCTGACAGCTTCCAGATATTTGCCCAGCAGGATGAGGGCTATGATGACCGCCGCTGTTTCAAAATAAAGGCTTTTTACATACTTTCCAACAGGGTCTTGGCCGAGAACTACCAGAGCGGCGGCATAAAAACTGTAAAGATAGGCCGCCCCTGTTCCCAACCCGATAAGCGAGTCCATATTGGGCGTGCCCTTAAAGAGGTTTGGAAAACCGTTGCGGTAGAAATTCCGTCCCACGATGATAACAGGGATGGAAAAAATAATCTGGAAAAGGGCAAAACGAATCGGGTAATGCGATGGATTTAAAAAACCGGGTATAAGGTTCTCGCTTACCATCTCCACCATGGCCACATAGAAAATGGGAAAGGCAAAAAAGGCCGCCCAGATAAACTTGTTTTTGAGTGTTCGGATTTCCTTCTCCCGGGCTTCTTTCTCTACATCCGCAGCATCTTCTCCGGCCTCGATTAATTCCGGCCGATAACCTGCGTCGGAGATGGCCCTGATTATATGTCTGGCACTCAGCCTGCTTTCATCGTAAGTAACTATGGCATAGGAATTGGGATAGTTTGTTTCAACATCTTTTACGCCCTCCAATCTCTCCACCGCCTTTTTGACAACGCCGGCGCAATGATCCGACCCCATGCCTATGACCTTAAATTTTACGGTCTTCTCCCCTGATGCTTTGATAACCTCATAGCCGGTATCTTGAATGACCTTTTCAACAACTTCCGGCCCGACCAGAAGGCTGTCATATTTTACCGTCGCCGTTTGAGAAGCAAAGTTCACCCCCGCCTCCACCACGCCTTTCAGGTTAACAAGGTTTTTTTCAATCTTCATTGCACAGGAGGCGCAGCTCATACCTCCGATCTTAACCGTTGTCTTCTCGCGCGCACCCACTACCGAATAGCCGGCCGATGCCACCGTATTTACCATATCCGCCACTTGCACCCATGACGGGTCATAGGTGACCTTGGCCTTCTCAGAAGCAAAATTAACGGCTGCTTCGGATATTCCTTCAACAGTTGTAAGGGCTTTTTCAATGGTTGCTGCACAGGACGCACAACTCATCCCGACGATCGGCAGGGTAACGGTTGCGGTTGCGCCTGAAGGCAATTTCTTTCCGATTTTTTGGGCGTCTTTTTCCATTGTCCGACTTCCTCTTTCGACTTCGCTCCCAAGCAAAGGCCTGGGAACGAAGTAAACTCTTCAACTTTTATAACCTAACGCTCCACGTCCCACGCGAAGATTCTCTCCGGAACATTGGAGATATCTTTGATAACAAGCGTGACCGCTTTGGGTCCGCCTTCCAGCGCCGGGAATTCCAGAACCCCCTTGCGATGATGGCCGCCGGGCGGAGACCCGTTCCAGCCAGACGGGCGGTACTCACGTCCATTATTATCTTTCAGGGCAGATGATGCAACCATATCCTGATCCAGTTCAACAGAGTGAGTAGACATGCGGACTTCGAATTTAACAGACCGGCCGGGTGCTAACTGCACCGGCTTAACGTCTACGCTGACGCTGTTTTCCCGGTCTGTTTTTGATTTGTAAGCACTGGCTTCCAAAGCCAAACCCATTACGATTACCAAAGTGGCAACTGCCAACACATGTGCCAAGCTAATTCTTTTAATTGTATTCATTGTTCATACCTCCTCTTATTGATGTTGCCGCCGCAGCCCGAAGGGCGCATAGCTTGCCAGGGCTCCGAACGGTATTATTTATTACGCTCGTTTATTGTCAGAGCTAAATCTCATGCTTCAACTTGCCATCCTTGTGTGCTACGTAGTGGTATTGCAAGCGTTATGCCAAATTCCGCCTAGATACCAATAACCATCTGATACTAAGTTAATTAATTTGGCTAACAAATGATCGAACTTCGCTTTTTAGAAACATTACATAGGAAGTATGGGTAAAAAATATCCAGTCTTTAGCATGAAGCATCTCAAGTGGATAGTTAGTATCCGCTTTGTCATTTGCTGTGGCAGGATACAATTCTTTTTCTTTTTCATGAAAATAAATATATGCAATTATTCTTTGTTTTTACTTCATGTTATCAACTCAACGATAACTTTTGAACTACTTATGGCATACAAATTGCCCCTTCTATAAGTTGTCTTATTGAAATTTAATCTATTTATAAGGAGAAACAGCCATGAATTATGCAGACATATCATTAGGAGGGCAATGGGGGGCAATGATATTTATGATCGTTATCGTTTCCTGGATTCTATATTCATATTTAGTCCCTAAAGACTTTAAAGAGTGGCGCAATGCCGGACTGGTTCAAGCCTTTATCATAGCGCTTTATGCGGAAATGTACGGTTTTCCGCTGACCATATATCTTCTGACATCTTTGTTGGGGATCGACATAT
>JAQBHK010000354.1:0-13778 GCA_032127815.1 Desulfobacterales bacterium | reverse complement strand
GTCACGATATGGTATGGCTGGTGGGTTGGATTGAAGATGCTAAAGGTTATTTGTGTCCTATATATCGTGTTTGCTGAAAGCGTCGTTTAAGGAGGTTGGATTCACGATCCCTTGCCTGCATCGTGAATCCAGTAAAAGTGCAGATTCGGAACCAACATCATGCACGCTGTCTTTTAATTTGACTCCGGCTATGTTGGACTAGCAAACCATTTTTTACATACCAGATTATTGTGATATATTCATTTTTAGTTGGGCAGGCAATATCCTATAACCCATTTTCTTCTTCGTCGTTGACCAGTTCTGCCACCAGGCTTGCCGCCCTTCCGACAATCTGACGGCACTCTTCTATTATGCCTTTCTCGCCGAAAGCCTGACGATCCTCTTCTTTGCCTAAGTCATAACCTATGAGTTCAAAGCAATTGATTGACCTGTATTCCGCCTCAAAGGCTCGCAAAAATTGCTGCACCTTTTCATAGACAGTGGCATAGGCCTGCTGCCCATCATCACGACCATAGAGAATGCCAAGGGCCATAATACCGCCCGTAACAGCACCGCACATGCCACGAGTGCGTGCCATACCGCCGCAGAACCCGGTGGCGATACGAGGGATAATTGGAGAAATGACACCGGCCTCATCAGAAACCGCAGTTAATACGCTTTCAGCACAGAACAAGCCGTCTGCACCGAAAATCCTTTTCGCCTTTTCTTCTACCCGTTGTGTATCCATGACCTCTTCCTTTCCTGAGCCCTCTGCAGTCGTAGCGTTTAGCGTTCGACTTAAAGAGCTTTGTTATGTTTTGCCACGATCACTGTTCTGAATACGTCCCCCCAAAGTGCCTGTTTGTCAATTTAATGCTTTACAAAGGTCCCTTGCCGGTACTCTTCGAACGCAACCCTGAGTTCTTCTTGCGTATTCATTACAATAGGCCCTTGCCAGGCTATGGGCTCTCCAATTGGTTTGCCGGATATGAGCAGAAATCTGACCGGCTCATCTTTTGTACTCATCGAGATATGGTCGCCATCTTCAAAAAGAATAAGCGTTTCATTTCCCCAAAAAGGATCTCGCTGCATATCCAAGGAGTTAATTCCTTCGATCTCGTACGTGAATGGTTTTTTTTCTATGCTAAAGCACCCTCTTCCGCCGATCACATAGGCAAAAACAGTGTGTCCGGGTTTCGTTGGGTGTATATAATCAGTATGTGCCGGCATAGCCACATCAATGTATTCAGGTTCAATGACGATGTCTAGTACGGGACCCGGTGTGTTTCCTACCTGTCCACAGATAATTTTTATTTCTGTCCCATTATCCAGCTGCACCTTTGGGATTTGACCGGATTTAACATCCCGGTAACGAGGATCCATCATTTTTTGCGCAGCAGGAAGGTTGGCCCAGAGCTGAAAACCTTCCATTTTGCCATCTGAATCTCCTTTAGGCATTTCTTGATGGATAATACCGCTACCGGCCGTCATCCATTGAACGTCTCCCGATGTTATATCACCCTTGTTTCCCATACTGTCCCTGTGCTCAATATCGCCTTCAAGTACATAAGTGATCGTTTCAATCCCGCGGTGCGGATGCCAAGGAAAGCCTTTAATGTAATCTTCAGGATTGTCGGAGCGAAAATCATCAAGAAGTAAAAAGGGATCAAATAAAGGGACCTGGCTGAAACCAACGGCTCTTTTGAGATGAACACCGGCACCTTCAATCACCGGCTTGCTATCGAATACTTTGCGAATTTTTCTTGGTGTTTTCATGATCAGGTTCTCCTTTCAGCCTCAAAACTCTCTGGTGATAAGATAAAATCACCGATTTACTCTTCTCTTTTACCATTCAGAGTCAAATATAAACCCCATTATTTTCTAATCGAGATGTGGCCTCTTTTCTTTAATCGTCTCTTCCGGAACCGTCTGTGACTTCCCTTCGACTCTTTCTTGAGCGGCAGGCGCGGCTCGCCGCCACCGGGGGGCAAGATAATCTTGTCCTCCGAAGCAACCCATATAAAACGTGACTGCGATTTACTCCCCTTGTAGGCGGGGACCCGAAAACGGCGCACATGGAAGCTGCAACTCATCAAGAGCTGCTCAAATTTCTTGCTCGGCTCAGCCGACCACACAGCCAGACACCCCTGTTCGCTAAGCGCGCGCCGACAGGCCCAAATTCCTTCACGACCGTACAGACGGCGGTTCGATGAATCGGTCATCGCGCTGGGACCATTATCGATATCCAGCAGGATCGCATCGAATCTGCCCTTGGAACGTGAGATAAGCTTGACGATATCGCCCGTCTTGAGGTCAACTCGTTCGTCCCCCAGCGGCCGGCCGTTGAGTTCCCCGAAAAACTGACGATTCCATTCGACTACAGCACCCAACAGTTCACCCACCACCACTTGGGCGTGGGGGCTGAGCATATCGAGCGCCTGGCGCAAGGTATAGCCCATACCCAAACCGCCGATGAGTATGCTGGGCGCCTTGCGGCCAGCCAAATGCGCACAACCCAGCCGCGCCAGCTCCAGTTCTGACTCATGCTGGCGACTGTGCATCAAATCCTGACCGTTGATCTCGATCGAGAAATCACGGCCATGCTGATAAAGCACCATCTCGCCTCCGTCCGGCGTCCGGGCTGTAGCTATTCTTACTCTCGGTTTCATGGCGGCATCCTGGTGTTTCTCTATGTTTCCTATAATTCATCGTGCAAGAGAGTTTTTAATATCTGTTCAGCGAACATGTCGGGCGCTGTGCGCATGGCGATATGCCCTTGCCCCGGCAACGCTACTACTTTGGAATTGGGTATCGTCGCCTGAACTTTTAAAACCATGGTTTTAAAAGGTTGGGGACTCTCTCCTCCAACAAACAGCGTAGTTGGTACTCGTATACTACGAAAGGATTCTGCTGAATATTTGTAATGGGCAAGAGCTCTAATTTCACGCGGGATTGTTTGTGCGGCGGATACGCGCGCCTTCCAATCAGGTTGAATCTTCGCAATCGCAATTTCTCTATCAGATATCCCGACAATTTTGCTCATGAAGAACACTAATGCCGCTTCCGGCCGGTTAGATTCCAACAAAGATTCCATCCCATCGCAAAACACAAGTTTCTTTTGATCAATCGTGATAGCCGGTTCATAAAGTATTAGTTGTCGAACATTTGATGCAAGCAAACTCGCTTCTAAAGCACAAAGGCCGCCAAAAGAATGCCCTAACACAAAGACTGTATCGTCAAAAGAATTCAGGATGGCAGCAATGTCTGCGAATTCTTTTTCGATGGAATACTCGGGATGATCTGTGCTTTCACAACGCCCCCGTCTGTCCATCATGAAAACATTAAAATGATCCGTTAATCGATTGGCCACAAATTGCCAATTATGGTGATCTGACGACGTTCCATGGATCATTAAGAGTGGTGGTCCCTCTCCGCTGTTTTGGCAGGTAACAATTGTCCCGTCATCTGACATTATGCGTTTCATCACGTATCCTGCTTTGTACCAACTTTGCTAATCAGCCGATTGGGTAGAAGTGCCAGTCACCTGACACAACCCCCGTTAGAACCCATCGTGCCCAATTAAGGCAATAGGCTCAAGACAGAATCATTCACTTAGCTATATAGTTTAAAACAAATTATGACATACTCGTGCCCTTGGAGGTGGATACTTTTTCATAAACAGTTTGAACTTATCCCAACTGACCGATCTACGCTGGCTTCGCCGATTAATCCATTTGAAAAACAAATGGATTGCATGAGTGCAAAATGTACTCACTCTTTTCGAGTTAAAGGATACTCCATAGTATTGGATGTGCCCTGCCAGCTTGATACAAAAGCGTTTCCAGATCTCCTTGAGTTTATATTGGTTCTTTATTTTGCGACACCAATCATTCACTTTCTTAAGTTTCGATCTATAACGTTTTCCGATCGTTTTCACTTTTGGGATTACCTGACCGGTCTTGCTACGGCCAAGGTAGAAAGTGAACCCCAGGAAGTCGAAAGCACCTTGTTTGTTGCCTTTACCGGCTTCAAATCTTGAGAACGGCACAGGTTTGGTCTTTTCTTCGTTCAGCTTTAGACCATACTTAGAAAGGCGCTTACCGAGTACCTTCATTATTCGTTTTGTATCATGGTCATATTGGCAACATATCACGAAATCATCACAATAACGGAACAATTCAACTTGTCCTTTGCAGTGACTTTTCACGATATTTTCGAACCAATCATCGATTACGTAATGCGCAAAAATATTTGCTAAGACTGGACTACAAGGGCTACCCTGCGGTACGCCTTCATCGCTGGCCGAGAGGTCTCCATCCGCGAGCACACCAGCCTTAAAAGCACGGATAAGGTATCGAATAAATGTCTCATCCTTTATCCTTTTACGTAGTATGATTTCTAACTGTTTATGATCGATTGTTCCAAAGAAGTTTGCCAAGTCCACATCAATCACTGAACGGACGTCGTTATGATATAGATAATCTCGTAGAGCCTTAATCGCATCATGGCATCCCAATAATGGTCTAAACCCATAGGAGCATTTAAGGAATATTGGTTCGTAGATGCTTTCAAGCACTTTTTGAGTCATCTTTTGTACGATCTTATCTTCTAGATTACCGATGCCTAATGGCCTTTTGGCTCCAGGGTTTCCCTCTTTCGGGATCAGCACCTGACGTACCGGTCCTGGGATGTAGGCCATTCTTTTCATTCTGGCAGTTAGGTCAAGAAGATTTTGTCCCAGCTTCTTTCCGTAGACTTCTTTTGTTATTCCATCCACTCCAACAGCCTTCCTTCCATCCAGCTCGTTGAAGCAGCCGACGAGGGACTCCAAATTATAGAGATGCATCAGATTATTAAATTCTTTCTGATGATCCCTCGCCGATAACCAAGCTATTCTTTCCAATTTCGTTTCCGTCATTATTGGCAAATCTGATGTTTCCATGACGTTTCCTTGTCCAGATTGATTCTACCCAGGGTCCTTTCCTCCACGGGCGTTACCCCGCTTCAACGGTACTATGACCCCTCTGACTTCCTAATGATCATCTCAATCTCCTCCCTTTTACACTTGTTGATTGATACTTTCTTCCCTGAAAGAATCTTTAGGATCTCCCACGTTTATAAAATAACTTTGTTTACATGCCGAGCTCTACGATCCCGGAGGTGCCATAACGTCCTCCCCATTTAGCGTTGGTTATGGTGTTGCCTTCTAGCGCCGCGAAGCCATCGACCACCTCACATGACAAAATTAACGGGACTCAATCACTTCAACATATGTTTTCGGCCTATAAACTCTCTGTCTACGCTTTACAATGGCTGTTACCAGACACTGCACAAGACTCGATAATCGATGTGTTGGGTCTACACTTTCGATGCGATCACTTTCAGATGCCAGTTATTTTACACTTCGTGGCGCACCACGGCTTTTGGCGTCGGCTAATTAGCCTTGTTCGGTGGAATTAAACGGAAGCTTACGACGGATTGATTGAATCACGTCGTCGAGCCGTTGAAGAAAACGTGACCGGTCACGCTTTTTTAGCGGTGGAGGCCCACTCGTTATCTCTCCTGCGCCACGAAGTTCTGACAAGAGGTCCCGAGTCGCGACGGCCTGACCGATGTTGTTTTCCGTGAACGGCTTTCCGGTTGGACCAATTACACGTGCGCCTTTTTTAAGGCAGCGGCTCGCAAGCGGAATGTCAGCGGTAATCACGATGTCGTGAGGTTGCACGTGTTCGACAATCCAATCATCGGCCGCGTCGAATCCGTCCTCTACAACTTCGAGTGCAATCCATCGTTCATTCGGAACTCGCATCCAAGAGTTGGCCACCAATGTGACATCAAGGCGATATCGGCTTGCGACGCGGTACACCTCCTGTTTGACAGGGCACGCATCAGCATCTACAAAGATGTGCAGCAAATTAAGATTCTCACCGTCAACCGGGAATTAAAATGGTGGATCCGCTAGTCTTGCGACCCTCAAGATCTCTGTGGGCCTGGGCAGCTTCGACAAGCGCGTAGGTTTGTCGAACCTCAATCTTCACTGCACCTTTTTCCACGATCTCAAACAAATCATGGGCGTGGGCGAGCAAATCCTCCCGTTTGGCGGTATAGGCCATAAGGCTCGGCCGCGTAAGGAACAAAGAGCCCTTGGCTGCGAGAACGCCGGTATCCAGCGGTGGAATCGAGCCGGAGGACTGACCAAAACTGACCATCATGCCCATTGGCCGCAAACAGTCCAAAGATTGCATGAAGGTAGACTGGCCCACGGAATCATATACGACGTCAACCCCCCCTGCTCGCGTAATCTCTTTTACCCGTGCAACAAAATCCTCATCTCTGTATAGGATGGGATGATCACAGCCATTGTCCCGTGCGAGTTCAGCCTTTTGAGGTGAACCGACCGTTCCGATTACGGTAGCACCAAGATGTTTGGCCCACTGGCAGACAATCAAGCCAACACCGCCGGCGGCGGCATGGATGAGTATTTTATCGCCGGCTTTTACTCCATAGCAGCCTTTTAAGAGATATCGTGCGGTCATTCCTTGAAGCATCATGGATGCAGCGTGTCGGGTTGAAATGAATTCGGGAAGTTGTACCAGGCGGTCAGCCGGCATAATTCTAATTTCGGAATAAGCGCCGGGCGGCATCCCGGCATACGCTGCACGGTCTCCTACCGCAACTTCGGTTACACCTTCTCCAACGGCTTCAACAATACCCGCACCTTCCAGCCCGGGTGTGGCCGGAAGGGAGGGAAGGGGATAGAGCCCGGTGCGGTGATAAACGTCAATGAAGTTGAGCCCAACGGCCTCTTGACGAAGCAGGACTTCACCTGGTCCCGGCCGGCCCGGATCATAATCGGCCCATTGTAAAACTTCGGGCCCACCGGTTTCATGCATTATTATTGCTTTAGCCATAGTATTTTCCTATTTTTAAAAAGTTCATGTTTAATAGTGTCCAAGGCAAGTTGAGAACACTGGGGTAAAACCTTGATTTAAAAACAACTTGAATTCACCTCAGTTGGCTTGGCCCGACCTTAGCCACCCGGCCAGTTTTTCGAACGGTTTACAGCTTCTTTCCAACTATCTAACCATTTTTGCACGATGTCTTTATCAAGGTTCGGGAGAAATTCCGTGTTTTTTTGCCAGAGCATATTAATCTGATCTATATTTTCCCAAAAGCCAACTGCTAATCCGGCCAAAAAACCTGCACCCATTGCCGTTGTTTCCAGAATGTTAGGGCGTATAACCTTGATGCCCAATATATCGGCCTGAAACTGCATTAATAAGCGATTAATCGAGGCGCCGCCATCGACTCTGAGTTCTTTAGCCTGGATTTGTGAATCCGCCGTCATCGCATCCAGAACATCCTTGGTCTGATACGCGATGGATTCAAGGGCGGCTCTTGCAATATGACTTTGGGTTGTGCCCCTGGTAATGCCGAAGATGGTTCCGCGCGCGTACGGGTCCCAGTGAGGGGCGCCTAAGCCCGTAAACGCGGGCACCAGATAAACGCCGCCGTTATCTTTCGCTTCGCGGGCCAACGCCTCAACTTCTTTTGATTCTTTTATGATTTTTAAGCCATCCCGTAACCACTGAACAACCGCCCCTCCAATGAAGATACTGCCTTCAAGGGCATATGTGACTTTGTTGCCAATTACCCAGGCAAGCGTTGTCAGAAGGTTGTTTTCTGATATGACAGGCGTCTCTCCCGTATTCATTATCATGAAACAACCCGTACCGTAGGTATTTTTAATCATTCCTTCTTTAACGCACATCTGCCCGAAAAGGGCGGCCTGCTGATCTCCCGCAACCCCGCAGATTGGAAGAGCGGACTTAAAGACACCCTGTGCTGTTTCCCCATATATCTCACTACTACTTTTTACGTCAGGCAGAATGGATTGTGGAACATTAAAAATATCTAAAAGCGCGTCATCCCATGTCAGGCTGTGGCTATTAAAAAGCATGGTTCGGCTTGCGTTGGTGGCATCGGTAACATGGACGCTTCCCTTAGTTAAATTCCAGACAAGCCATGTGTCGATCGTCCCGAAAGCCAGTTGTCCTTTTTCCGCCAGGACCCGCGCTCCGGTGATGTTGTCCAATATCCATTTTAACTTGGTCGCGGAAAAGTACGCGTCAATTAAAAGACCTGTCTTTTGCCGACCCCCATTCTCAACCCCTATTCTCCATTTACGACTGCAAGCGCAATGTTATGCGTGGTCATTCAAAGTGAGTCCACATCCTAATGAATTTAACCACTTTTTCGTCATCAAGAATCTGATAGACTAGCCGATGTTGTATATTTATTCGCCGGGAAAAGGCCCCGGATAAATCACCTAATAGCTTTTCGAATGTTGGAGGCGTCGTGTAAGGATTCTCACGCAGGATTTCAATCAGCTTTTCGGCTTGCGGACGTAGACCGGCAGCGGATAGCTTTTTGGCGTCTTCTTGAGCCTGTTTTGTGAAAACGACTCGCCACATTACCAGTCAAGTTCCCGGGTGCATTCCTCGATTGGAGTGGCCAATCCTTCCCGAATTGATTCCCGCATACCAGGAATATTCAGTAGATACATGGTTTCCTGAATAGCACGCCAATCGTCCTCTGAAATAAGTACAGCGCTGCCGCGCTTACCTTTTATGATAATTGGCTCGTGAGAAGACGCTGCTTCATCAATAAGTCGATATAGATTTGATCTTGCTTCCGTGGCTGTTAGTGTCGGCATGATTTTCTCTGATTTAATGAATGTTCTATGTCCCAACTGTACGCCATTGCGTACGCCTTGTCAAGTTCTATCACAGAGGTAGGACACTCGCATCCAAGAGTTGGCCGCCAATGTGACACCACGGCGATATCGGCTTGCGACGCGGTACACTTCCTGTTTGACAGGGCCCGCATCAGCATCTACAAAGATGTGCGGCAGATTAAGATCCTCACCATCACCCGGAAATCACGTATTTATAAAACTTGGTGTCTACCTTCATTATGGGAAAAGTTTCGGGTAAGTCCCTTTTCGAGATTTCTTTAAAGCCATTTTTTTCGTAGAATCGGTGCGCTGCTAAAAATTGTGGTGTAGTTCCAAGATAAATCTTACGAATGCCGTGGGTTATAGCCCAATTCAAAGAGAGCTCCAACAGCTTTTGGGCAGTGCCTATTTCACGACCCCTATAGTCTCGATTGACGAACATTTTGCGTAATGCCAACAGATTACCGCTGATATCCAATAAAGACACTGTGCCTACTACTTTACCATTGTGAAGAGCCACCCAAAAATTGCCGTTACCTTTTTGATAGTATTCTGGAATATTCTTCAAGTCGGGCTGATCATCTGCTGTGATGGGAATGTCAAATTCTTTCCGTTGAATGGCAACAATAAGATCGATAACCTGTTTTTCATAAACAGGAGAAAACGGTCTAATCTCAATTGGCAGCTTACTTTCCATTATCTCATTGCATTTGAGGGCGGGCCACGGCAACTGACTGTAATAACAGAATAGACCCTAAGATCGTCTTAAACGACTCTTTTTGGCCCCCAGAATGCCCTTTTAAGGCTTTGTTTGGCGCACTTTTAAAACGTTTCGTCTATTCTATCAAGATGTTCCTGTGGTCAGACCCCCATTCGCTGTTGAAACCAAAAGCGGGACGAACGGGTTACTTGTCAAGGCTTCATATGCAAAGACTGAAATTATTTTCATACACGTTCCGATCTATAGGAGTAGTTTTTTCTTGACAAGCGAAGGCCATATAGACGTTGGGCGCGCTCATGTTTCACTTCGGTAAGGATCTCAAGCCTACTTCTTTCCATAGGCAAGCCAGATAACAGCATCCAGCTCCGCAATATTTTTTGCAACGTGGTCCGGATTCTGGATTACCGAGAGTCGCAGCTTCTTCGCGAGATCTATGTATTTTGCGCCCTCACTAGCTCCTCTCGGCCTCTGGGATTTGGCAGCCAAAGTGCAACAAGGGGTTTGCCAAGCCCGTCACGGGCGCTATCCTTTCTACCCCCGGCCTTCTTAGGACGCTTTGCCTCTTTGTATTCAGATAGCCAATCCTTAGATACGACAATGCATTTTATATGCGAGCCAAAAATATTATTATATATGTTTTACTGATCAGTATCTTTTTCATCCGTTTTTTCAGGTAATGCTGGTGTTGATGTTTGAGCAGTCTGTTCGAGGGATAATCTTGTGCTATTATCTAAATAAAGTTTTATATATCCCCCCAAACCTCGGCGGGATAAAAATACTACAATGCAGTAGATGGGGCTTTTTACGACGCCATCAAACTTTGGTCAGGGTAATTCAACCGCATAGCTCTCAAGCGGTGGAATTTTCTTGATCAGGTTCTGTTTTTTAAGAAATTCGGCAAAACGCTGATAGCGCGTGCGATCAAGCGCTCCGGGACGCAGCGCAAAGCGGGGCAGGGTATCCCGCCAGGCGAGACGGTTCAGCTTATTATCCAGATCCTGGCGACCGCGGATAAATAACTTCCAGCTTTCTTCCGGATGATTGATCATAAACTGGACCCCTGCTTCCAGGGCATCGACAAACTTTTTCAGTTTTGTTGTGTTAACATAATCGCGATGGGCCACAAGTATCAGTTCGTCATATGGGGGGATACCATGCTCTTCGACATAAAAGGCGCGGCCCGGTCGCCCGGCAATATCCATCTGGTTGAGCTCAAAATTGCGAAAGGCGCCGATGACTGCATCCGTTGCCCCGGACAACAGGGATGGAGAGAGTGAAAAATTGACATTAACCATTTTAATAGCGTCCAGAGGCAGGCCCTGGCGCTCAAGCATGACCTTGAGAAGGACGGTCTCAAATCCACCGATGGAATACCCTACGGTTTTGCCCTTCAGATCGGCAATGCTTTTAATGTCGCTGTCTGCCAGTACGACCAGCGTATTCAAGGGCGTGGCCACAAGGGTCGCGAAGCGGACAAGCGGCAATCCCTGGTCTATATGCAGATAATGCTGCGGCTGATAGGAGACAGCAATGTCCGCCTTTTTGGCTGCCGCCAGCTTGGGCGGATCGTTGGGGTTGGATGGAACTTGGAATTCGACATTCAGCCCGCGTTCTGCAAAGAAACCTTTTTCAAGTGCGACGAACAGGGGTCCGTGATCAGGGTTGATAAACCAGTCAAGCACAACCGTAACATTTTCGGATGCAATCGACATAGGCGGGTTGCTGCCATAAAAGATCATACCTGTTAAAAAGAATGCTAAAAATATACGTTTCATATTTCCGTTTCCTTCTCTTCTTTTTGCCAATAAACCAATTTAATCATGGCCCGGTCCACTGATAAATAGAGTGACAGGGCCACGGTAGCGAGTACAGCCAGTGCCGCGAACATGAGGTCGATTTGCATGCGGGCATTGGCGTGCAGCATATAGAAACCAAGGCCTTTGCTGGAACCGACCCATTCACCGACAACAGCGCCGATGGGAGCTACGGCGGTCGCCACGCGCAGGCCTGATGCAAACGCCGGCAGCGCCGCCGGTATCCTGATGTGTCTGATAACAGCAAGCGGCCTGGCGTTCATAACCCGGGCAAGTTCCAGCCAACCAGGCTCGGTACTGCGCAGCCCGTCATAGAATGCCGCGGTAACCGGGAAAAAAATTATCAGAACAGCCATGGCGATTTTAGAGGCCATTCCGTAGCCGAGCCAGAGGATAAGCAAAGGTGCAAGCGCAAATACCGGAATAGCCTGGCTGATGACGAGCACAGGCAGGAGCCAGCGCTTTAAAGGTGCGAAAGCAATCATAAAAAGAGCACTTGAAGCACCCAATAGAGTCCCGAGGATCAAGCCCGCAATAATTTCGAACAAGGTTGTCATGGCATGATCAAATAACGGCCCCCTGTGCGTTAGGGCTGCTTGGGCGACACTCAAAGGGCCGGGTAGAATAAAGGGCGGCACACCGGTTAAAAGAACGATTACCTGCCAGATAAAAACCAGGCCGACTGCAATGGTTATGAGACGTACAAGGTTCATGATCTGTCCACTCCTCCCGTTCCGAATTCTTCATGGGAAGTTTGGGCCAAACGATCGAGCAGTTCCCCCGCCAGTGAGACAATGGCCGGGTCACTCGGTTTGCGCGGAGGTGGCCCTGGCGGAATTATGGCTTTGCTCATTTGCGCGGGTCTGCCGGTCATAACATATATATTGTGCCCCAGACGCAAGGCTTCAAGGGGGTCATGGGTGACCATCAGCACGGTTGTACCTTTAACCATCTTGGCGGCAAGGTCCTGAAGTTTGATTCTCGTTAGAGCATCAAGTGCTGAAAAGGGTTCATCCATCAGGATGACAGAGCGCTCTTCCATAAGTGTACGCAGCAATGCCACGCGTTGACGCATGCCGCCGGACAGCTCGGAAGGGAGTGAATCTGCATATGCTCCCAAACCGGCATCTTCAAGGAGTGACGTCGCTTTTTCGTGTTTTGCGGCAGATGTTTCTCCCCGCAAACGTGCACCCAAACAGACATTGTCAAGAACTGTAAGCCAGGGAAGCAGCAAGTCTTTTTGGGCCATCCAGGCACAAAGACCATTGTAACCATTGCCGTTGGAGAAACGGATTTCACCGGAAAGGCCTTTGCGCAGGCTTCCGGAAATCAATCTGAGCAATGTAGATTTTCCGCAACCGCTGGGACCTATCAAACAGGTCCACTGGCCGCTTTTTACGGTAAAATTTAAGGAATGAAAAAGCACATCGTCTGAATACGCAAAGGAGACATTCTCTAAAAAAACACCTGGAGCGGAAGGTCGTATCCCAGGAGCAGCAAGATTTGCTGAACTTGTGGACCGGCTTGAAACTTCGGGCATGCGGCATATCCTTTGAAATGGATCAAATGCCGCCGGAGGATGAGAAGAAAAACAATTTGTAGTCAATCATCTTCCCTGCGCCGGCATGATCCGGATCAGGTTCTAGGAGTCGAGGCTCTAAGCCTCCTCTCAGCCGAATTGAATCGACTCCCCCAGTGATTCATTGTTGTAGAGCTACCATTAGTTTGTCTGTTTGTCAAACAGACATCGAGAAAGCTAAAACAAAAGCATGAGGAGCTGTCGCTTGAATACGCCCTGTCACAATTATTTTCGCCAAAACAAAAGGAGTTGTTCCAGAAGAAATTGAAAGGAGAATTGTTAACTAAAACCGAAAAAGAATATTTTTCGCGCACCGTAAAGAAGAAAGTCGCCGCACTTGCCAATCCGGAACTCCATCGCCTTGCCCAGAAATTGATGGAATATTGATGCCTGTGGGAACAATTTTACCCTCGGCACACTGGCCGAAGCACTATAGAAAGGTTTCGAACATATGGCAAAAGCTATCTTGCGGTTATGTATATCGCAGGTTTATGAGCTGGCTGATATTTTCATCTTCTGGATGGCTATCGAAATATCCAACCTTGTGCCCCTTTGCCCGAAAGCCGAGTTTCTTTCTCTAAAAAGTGTGTTTCTGGCTCCCAAAATCCCCTTTTAAGCCTTGTGAATTCAATTATTAAGCGTTTTATCCATTATATCAAAATGTTTCTTCTGTGGCCTGACCCCCCACTCCCTAGATAGATAGGGGGATTGTCGGAAAAGTCCAAAAATGGCAATTTTAGCAATTTCGCATGTAATGAAATTACCTGGTTACGAACATCAAAATCACAGATTTAGGGTTTTTCGACTGTCTCAGCAGTTGTCTGCAACCGGGTGTATTTGATTTTGAAGTATATTTTAGCTATTCTTCAGCTCTCTTCAGTAATTTGGTGCGAGCACTGATAGCCGTAGCGTTGCAGTGATTTGTTGTACTCTTTTTAGCTATTAACG
>JAQBHK010000353.1:0-3994 GCA_032127815.1 Desulfobacterales bacterium | reverse complement strand
AGACCTGACCCCTATGTTTTTGCGACCCCTATGTTTTTCTCTAAACGGTTATAAAAAACGCGGCAATTAAACTTGCAAAATAGCGATAATTAAAATACAAATATTGCGAAGGAAATAATAATCATATCGCGGAGGCAAAATCTGGTATGGCAAAACGTTACCCAAGATGGCAAAAGAAAACGATCAAACAACTGATGTCAGAAAGACGCGTGCTGCTGTTGAGTGGCCCAAGGCAAAGCGGTAAAACCACACTGGCGCGTGAACTGGAATCCGATCAGACAGAATATCGAACCCTTGATGACGGTACACTTAGAGAAGCTGCCGAGAACGACCCGCAGGGGTTCATCAAGCGCAGCACCAACACACTGATTATTGATGAAGTGCAGCTTACCCCGTCCCTGCTTCCTGCAATTAAAAAGGCTGTGGACGAAGATACCCGCCCCGGGCAGTATTTATTAACTGGTTCAGCCAATATCCAATCCCTTCCTACGGTTAGAGAGTCTCTCGCCGGACGAATCGCTAAAATCCGCTTACGCCCGCTAGCGCAAGGGGAAGTGAAAAAAATTGCTCCCCGGTTTATTGAGTCCGCTTTTAAACAATCGTTCTCGCGCAGCTATACCTATTATGACCGCGATGCCCTGTTTGAAATGGCTTTCAGGGGCGGCTTTCCAGAACCGATGATCCTTCAGGATCGTAGTCGGAGGCGATGGCATACTGACTATATTAACGCCATCCTGGAACGAGACCTGAAAGAAATCACCAAAATTCATCGGAAAAACGCTATGCGAGAACTGGTAAACATACTCGCAGGATGGTCAGGTAAATTTTTGGACCTATCGGCCATAGGCTCCGGACTATCCATCCAACGAGCCACAATTGAAAGTTACATCAATGCATTGGAGACACTCTATCTGGTGGAGCGTATATATCCTTGGACGAAAACTGACTATGCCCGCGTTGGCAAACAAAGCAAGCTCTTTATGGTCGATAGTGGTCTGATGACAACTCTGCTCAAGTGGAAGATGAACCAAGTACGCTTTGATTCCGACCGATCCGGCAAATTGATGGAAACTTTTGCTTTTAATGAAATCATGGCACAAGTCGAAACCGCAGATGGCCTATATGAACTATTTCACTATCGTGACCGGGAAAAACGTGAAATCGATTTTTTAATAGAGCGGGAAGATAATGCATTGCTTGGTATCGAGATCAAAGCCGGATCAGCTATTGGCAAAAATGATTTCAAACACATGAAATGGTTCCAAAATAATTTGGCAAAAAACCAAACATTTATTGGCATCATTCTTTATACGGGCGAATTTCCAGCTTCTTTTGGCAACAATTTGTGGGCTGTTCCCTTCGGCCTCTTGTGGTCTTAAGGCTATCGTAAAATACGTGCTATGAATTACATAGAGTTGCTCGAAAAGTACAATTTTTTATTAAGCGAGAATAATCGCTTGACAGAAGAAAACAAAAGATTAAAAACGCAGCTTGGGTTAACGAAAACAGATCCCTCCAAAAATCGTAATGCAAAACTTACCTCTGAGAAAATCATAATTGACAGTAGATCTACTGACAACAACTCATTTTCATATGTAAACAATACATCGGATTCGATCTCAAAGATCAAACTGTTCATGTCACTCTTCAAAGGCCGCGATGATGTCTATGCGAAGCGATGGAAGAACAAAAAGAAAGCAACATCGGGGTATTCGCCCGCTTGTTTGAATCAATGGGAGGCTGGGTTATGCGGAAAGCCAAAAATTTCCTGCGCTAAATGCGCCAATAAATTATATGCGGCCTTGGATAAACATGTCATTGAGGACCATCTTAGGGGAAATATCGTTGTCGGCATCTACCCGATGCTGCAGGATGAAACATGCTACTTTTTGGCAATGGACTTTGATGAAGCAGGCTGGCAAAACGATATCTCTACGGTGAGAGAGGTTTGCGCCGAGTTCGATATCCCTATGGCTGTGGAGCGTTCACGATCAGGTAACGGTGGGCATGTATGGTTTTTCTTCCAAGAACGATTATCGGCAGCGTTGGCTAGAAAATTCGGCACTGCCCTATTGACCTTTTCAATGAACAGAAGACATGAAATACCTTTCAGACTCCCGACCGACAGAGATGGGACTCGTGCGCCAAACCCGACTTGCCGTAATGCCGCTGACGGCCCAGGAATTCGATATCATCGCCAACGAAATGGCGAACAAATCAATGGAATAAGAACGCTCCTTTTAAAACTCATAAAAGGGGGCGTTGGTTCCAAAACGACTTGTGGCAATGCAATCGATACATGATAGTTGATAAAGTTTAATCTGTGATATCATCCAGTTAGGTGAAGATATCATCCACCTCAAAAACCTGCACTATGTCTGACAGATCCGAGATTGGCCCTGATAGCATATAGCTGCTATAATGTTTTAAATATCAAGGCTTTAAAATTGTTGTGATATCTATCTTCAAAAGTTGAAATTTAAAGTGAAGTCACAACTCACCTCTTTTATTTTTTCAAATCAAGCATAGGTCAGAACTTCATCTGCATAAGACCAAACTTTTTTTTAAAAATGCCATCTAAGGTATTTGTCGGAACCAGCTTTTTAAGAAGAGGAAGTATTAAACTCTTTTTTCCTATCCGTATAATTGGCGGTGGTTTCTCTACCATAACGGAATCCACAAGTTTTTGCGCAAATTCTTTTGCCGGAGTCGCATCGACTTGTGAGAGTTCCGCTCGCGATATTATGGCGTCTTCCACGGACCGATACCATGACGCAGGCTTGAGAACCCGAGCGACCGTCTCTTTGGCTGATTCTCCAAAGCGTGTGCGTATTGCTCCGGGCTGCACAGTGACCACCTTGATGCCGAAAACACTTAATTCCATGCGTAGTGCGTCTGAAAGAGCGTGTAATGCTGCTTTGGAGGCGCAATAAGCTCCTGAAAAAGGAGTTGTGGCAATGCCGGATATACTTCCAATATTGAGAATGAGACCCCTGCCGCGCTCCCGCATGGCAGGGGCAATTTTCTGAGCAAGAACAAGCGTAGCGAAAACATTCGTTTTAAATTGCAATAGCAGCTCTGCTTCGGAAAGCTCAATTGACGGCCCAATCAGTGCATAGCCTGCATTGTTCACAAGAACGTCAATGCTCTTCTCCTGCTTTAAGACCGCATCAACGACTTGCGACACCTGGTCTGTGTTCTGCACGTCAAGGGCATGGGTAGCAATGCCTTTTGCCTGTAAATCGGCAATAGAATCAAGCCGCCGTGCAGTAGCAATGACGCGAAGACCACGTTGATGAAATTCCTCGCAAAGAGCCCGCCCAATTCCTGAAGAGCATCCTGTGATAAATACAACTTTTGGGCTCATATTTCCTCTCCGATCGCAACTGCAGGCTTAGGTCCCTGACAATTTTCGTTAGGGCGTTTTCACTCAAGGTGCAAATCCAGATATTAGATACAATTTCTGACGGCACCAATAAAATCTTGCATTAACTCATAATTTTTTACACCATCTTTTTCCACACCGCTGGAGACGTCAACGCCAAATGGCTTGATCTTTCTAATTACATTGCAAATATTGTCTTGGTTGAGGCCGCCTGCCACTATCAGCCTCCCCTTCACATCTTTAAGCCACTCGGGAAATGTTGTAAATACACCGCTTCCCACGCTGGCATCATACATGAAATAGCTGTAATCAAGATCTTTGGGAGGCTTTTCATGTGAAGCAAATACAAGGTTCGTAAGTTGCTTGCGCTCATAAATCTGTATATAATCGAAGGCATCCGCCGCGACTTCAACATCACTATAACGCAGCCCCACAACAAAAGATTCTATTTCCCCACGGGCATATTCTGCCAGCTTTATCGCCTTTTCAGGGGGACAATAGCGTATGCTTTTATGGTAGGTGACAACACCAATGGCATTATAACCATACTCTATGGCTTTATCTATTTGGGCTGTATCAACCAAGCCGCAAACCTTTACAAACATATTT
>JAQBHK010000352.1:0-3315 GCA_032127815.1 Desulfobacterales bacterium | reverse complement strand
CGGCCGCCCCATTACAGAAACCATAAAGATTTACGGCCTAATATTTAAAGAGGAAGAAGGTAAATATATTCTCACTCCAATGAGTTAGTGTCCATCCATAAATGGTCTTTTTGCTCAATCTCTGCGTTATGCTCAAAAAATAATCCTCGGAATATCAACTATATGCCTGTGGTTATTTTTTTCGCATGCCTTGATCTTAAACAAAAATCCTCATTTATGGATGGACACTACTTATGAAAAATGCAGAAAATCAAATAAATTTGCATTTTTTTTTTATAAAAAGGTAAAGAAAAAAAGATGTTTTTTGCGTAAAATTAGACACAATCGAGGTGAAAGATGGATAAAGTGCTTATAGCGGAAGATGATCGAATACTCCTAATGCGACTAACCAAAGCCCTGGAAAAATACCCTGACAAATTTGAGGTTCTGCCTGCCAAGGACGGGCAAGAAGCCATTGAAATCTTACAGAAACAGCCGGTTTCTGTCCTTGTCACCGACATTCAAATGCCGCGGGTCAACGGGCTGGCCTTGCTGGCCTATGTGAGCCAAAATCATCCGAACATACCTTGCTTTGTCATGTCGGCATATGGAACCTCGCGGATGAAGGCCAAGCTTCCCAAAGACCTGCTCCAGTTTTTCCCGAAACCCTTTGAAATCGAGGTGTTGGCCCGGGCTATTATCACTGTCCTGGATAGGGATGAAACGCTTGACGGCTTACAAACGATATCCATCTTCAGTTTTCTGCATATGATAAATATGGAGCAGGCATCTTGTGCGTTTGAAATTAAATCGTCGGACAAAACCTCGGGAGCGTTGTATTTTGAAAATGGCGAACTGTATGATGCCGAATACGGAGATCTTAAAGGTGAGGCCGCCGCTCTAAAGCTCATTCACATGGAAAAAACCAGCTTCGGCATAAAATTTTATGCCGACAAACCGGTTTCCAGGCAGATCTTTACGGATATAAATCAGCTTATAAATAAAGCTTTTACCTAAAGCGTTCACAGGTTCAGAAGTTCAGGGTCACTTTTTGGGGTTAATCTTTACTGACTAGCCCCGAACCTCCTGGCACGACGTAGTTTCAGCATAGGCGGGTAAGCCTTTGAACCCTGAACCTCTGAACCTGTGAACACCTACGATAATTTCTTTTTTGAACTGCACAGGGAGCTTCAAAAATGCGGATTAGGGGCAATTCTGGAGCAGTAGTTTTTCAGCATCTTCAGCCGGAAGCGGGGAATTGTAAAACATACCTTGTCCGTATTCGCAGCCCATACTGTGAAGGGTTTGGGCTTCATTTTCGGTTTCAATGCCTTCGGCAACTACATCCATTCCTAATTTGTGGGCAAGGGTGATAGTACTGCTGACGATTTCCCGGTTTTTTTGCTTCTTATCGATATCTTTGACAAATATCTGGTCAATTTTAAGGGTGTCAAAAGGATAGTAGTGCAGGTAACTCAACGAACAGTAGCCGGTGCCGAAGTCGTCGAGAGCAGTTTTGACATTCAGTTTTTGGACTTCACCCAAGGTATGTTTTACCTGGTCCGTGTTATCGATTATGGCGGTTTCAGTTAGCTCGATATTCAACCTGGAACCTTCCAGTTGAGCCTTTGCAAGTGCGTTTTTCACCGTATCCACAAAGTTTTTTTCATTAAATTGTTGTGCGGAGACATTAACGCCGACTGTCATCCGTTGCCCGTTGCCCAACATGCTGTGCCATCGAGCAGCTTGCCGGCAGGCCTCTTCCAAAACCCATATGCCCATCGGGATAATTAATCCTGTTTCTTCCGCCAGAAAAATAAATTCATCCGGGAAGATCAACCCTTTGGCCGGATGCAGCCACCGGATCAAGGCCTCGAACCCGATTATTTTTTTCGTGCCCAGAGAAATGATGGGCTGGTAATACAAAACCAGTTGTTGTTCTGCCAGCGCCAAGTTAAACTCGGTTTCCAACTCCAGGCGTTTCAACGCTTCTTTATGCATGGCTTGGTCAAATATCTGAAAACCGCTCTTTTTCCCAACCTGATTGGCCGCCAGACCGGCATCACGCAATATATCTTCCGGATTTATGTATCCGGTGGAACTGAAGGCCAGTCCGAGATGAACGCTGCCCGAGATCTCATGGTCCATTATTGTCAGGGGTTTTTCAAGGTTTTGAAGAATTTTTTGCGCCCAGGCGGTGCCGTCTGCAGCATGCTCATGGTCGTTGATCATAACGGCAAATTCATTCTGCCTCAAGCGCGCCAAAACTGCATTGGCGGGAAGTTGATTGTGCAGTCTGTTTACCTGGGCCACAAGAAAATCGTCGCCGGCTCCCAGCCCCAGGCTGTCGAGGATCGTCTGGTATTTGCCGAGTCTTATCAGCAAAACGCTAAACAATGACTGATGGCGTTGCCAGCGTCGCAGTTCTTCGGCCAGCTGGTTCAAGAACAAGTCCCGATTGGGCAAACCGGTGGCAAAGTCATACATTCGAAGATACTCGCGCTCAACATCACGCAAATACTTTTTCTCAAGGCATGCGAACACTCTGGCTTGTAGCAGCACTTTATTAAAGGGTTTGAGCAGATAATCTTCGGCACCAGACTTGATGCATTTTACGGTACTATCCATATCATCAAGGGCCGTAATCATAATTACAGGGATATTACGGAGGTCTTGATCCTTTTTCATTTGTTCCAGGACTTGGAAGCCATCTACTTCAGGCATCATAACATCAAGGAGTAACAGATCGATCGGATTGCTGCGGATGTATTCCAGAGCCTCACGTCCGTTTTCGGCCTGGAAAATATTGGAGATTCCTTGTTTTTTAAGATATGTTACTAAAATGTGCCGGTTACTGGCAATATCATCTACTACCAGTATTTTGGCATCTTTGATCATGTCTCCCATCGATTTTCCTTCAAAGTGGCTTAGTTGCTATTTTATATGCTCAGATTGGAGCAGCTAGGTGCGAGACCTATGCAAAATGCCCCTTTTTTGCTCGATTTTGGTGCCTGTCCTGTGGAATGCGAAGTCTATTCTTCTGAAATAAACATAAGGAGCTTTACAATAAAAAATAGAACCATTTGTGTTAATCAAAGTCAAGAATTACTTTGAACTGCATCAGCGAGCACATTCCCCGCAGCTTGCTGCGGGGTTAGCGAGCGAATATAAAAACAGGAATAGTGTTTGAATGCCGCTATCGGTTTATGATAGAATCCAACATTTCTGTAAAAACCTTAACTGTTTGGATGCTTTTTGATAGCCATGTTAACCGATAGGGCTTTGCAAGTCGCATCAGCAATCCTTCATAAAGCCAACCGGACTCCTTCCAAAGCG
>JAQBHK010000351.1:0-2774 GCA_032127815.1 Desulfobacterales bacterium | reverse complement strand
CTTTACTATCTATAGTAGCCTGGACATGAGTATGGGTACCGTTCAGAGTTAATGGGTTCAGAGGTTCAGGGTTCACAAAGGTTAACCCTGAACGTTGAACCTTTGAACGGGGAACCATAAAACGGGGAACTCTGCATCTGTAACCGTCTATGATTATGAATTATCGATAGAGAGTCAAATTAAACCTCAAGTGAACCGGAAGGGATGATCTCTAAATGTTTGCATATAGAAATCGTCTGCGCGCAAGATTCATAACGGGTCTGATTTTAATCTTCATCACTGCAGCAGCATACTGGCAACTGTCCGAATGCGACTTTGTCGGTTTCGATGACTACGTGCAGCTTGTTGACAATCCCTATTTACATGAGGGAATCACCGCTAAAACCATTGCCTGGGCTTTCAGCTTTGAAAAATCTACCTATTGGCACCCTTTGACATGGTTGTCACACATGCTGGGATTTCAAATGTTTGGATTTAATCCCGGTATGCAGCACCTGATCAATCTGTTTTTTCACATCGCAAATACGCTATTACTGTTTGTTGTTTTAAAAAATATGACCGGCGCACTTTGGCAAAGCGCCTTCGTGGCAGGACTGTTTGCACTGCATCCCCTTAATGTGGAGTCGGTGGCATGGGTAACGGAACGCAAAAATGTTTTAAGCACTTTTTTTTGGATGCTGACCATGTGGGCCTATGTCTGTTACACCGCACGTCCCGGTGTTCTGAGGTACCTGGCGGTATTTACAGCTCTTGCCCTGGGGCTGATGGCCAAGCCGATGCTGGTAACGATGCCGTTTATCTTACTTTTGCTGGACTATTGGCCTCTTGAACGCTTTAGATTAAGCCGGCAGGCAAGGAATGTCGGCTCGGAAACCGGCACATTGGTCAATTCCGGTTGCCAACCCTGGCCGGGTTCTCGTCTGGTCTTAGAAAAAATTCCCTTACTGGTGCTTTCGGCGGTCTCTATCAATTTGTCCGCGTTGTCCGTTCAAAATCTTGATACTACAATAGTCACGGGATCAGTCCCCATGAAGCTCAGAATTGCTAATGCGCTGGTCTCCTATGTTATCTATATAAAAAAAATGCTATGGCCTTCCGGGCTTGCGGTATTATATCCATATCCGGAAACAATACCGTTGTGGCAGGCTGTTGGATCCGGTTTGTTGCTGACCGGTGTAACCATGCTGGTGCTTCAAAAAATAAAGCTGCAACCGTACCTTAGCGTAGGTTGGCTATGGTTCATAGGGACACTCGTACCGGTTATCGGACTGGTCCAAGTGGGCCTGTGGCCGGCGATGGCTGACAGATTTGCCTACGTGCCGGTCATCGGCCTGTTTATACTGATTGCCTGGGGCATTTCTGATATTTTGTCGAAGCAGCGTTATAGAAGGATTATGCTTGGTATATTAACGGCAGGGGTTTTTTCAGCGTTGATGATTTGTACATGGTTGCAGTCCGCCTATTGGAAAAGCAGCCTTGATCTGTTTGAGCATTCAGTGCAGGTGACCGCAAACAACTGGCTGGCACATAATAATTTGGGAACGGCCAAATTTAACAAAGGTCAATTAGACGAGGCCATTGGTCATTATAAAACGGCGTTGTCCATCAAACCCGATTATATAACCCCGCATTACAATCTGGGCAATCTGTTTTTAAATCAAGGCAAAATAGAGCAAGCTGCTTTTCATATGAAGGAAGCTTTAAAGATCAAGCCTGAACATACCTATGCGCACTACAGTTACGGCAATTTATTAGTGAAGCAGGGTAGGTTGGAAGAAGCGGTTTCCCATTTTTTCGAGGTGATTAAAAGCGATCCGAAAAATGCTGAAGCTTACAATCAAATTGGAGTAATCCGGGGTTGGCAGAAAAATTATAAAGGAGCCCAAAGGTTTCTGTTAAAAGCCATCCAAATCAAACCGGATTATCTCATGGCACGCAAAAACCTCGAAGATTTATCGCGATTTTCTCAAAAAGAGCATCAAGCCGAAAAGAAAAATACTCAATCGCACCCTTGATATGGCGGTAGTGCTATGATTTAATAAATTCCCGAATATGCCCCTCAAGGTCTTCGAAACTTAAAGGTTTCGGGTATACGACCGATGCTCCCTTTTCCATCAACACAACCGTCCCCTTTACTCCCAAATAGTCGGATTGAACAATGATGGGTAGCTCGACCATTTTTTCATGCCCTCTAATTTTATCGATCAGGTTGTAACCATCCATCTCAGGCATAACGAGGTCTGTTATCAAGGCTTCAATAATATCGATGTTTTCTTGCAAGAAGTTCCATGCCGACAAGCCGTCTCGAAATTTAACCGGGATGTGCCCCATTCTTTTAACATATGAAGCAAGAATTTTAATAGTAACTTCTTCATCTTCAACGATCATAATCAAAGCCATTTTATCACCCCTGTCGGTTCATAAAAAGTCACTTTTAAAAAAAATCAAACATACTTGTGATTACAGTATTGAAGCTTTCTGCAGCGAACTGCAGGAATGTTCTGCCTTACGGCAGTGCTTCGCGCGACTGTAAGGAATTCTGTCTATTTTTTTTGATTCGCTCGCTAACCCCGCAGCCCCGCTGAGCGGGATTTCCGCTTCGCTCCATCAAGCTAGCTTGCGGGGAATACGCTTGCTGTGCAGTTCAAAATCTCATTGTTTAATATTATTAATATCCTATATAATTACTTAAATCTCAACCACTAATTTTATTTAGTCCTGTAAAACCTGGTTCTTTGTGCCAGGTCAGAGTTTTCCGGCACTGCCTTAGAGTT
>JAQBHK010000350.1:0-3664 GCA_032127815.1 Desulfobacterales bacterium | reverse complement strand
TACGTGATATGGACATTTGAAGCTCCTTAGTAAAGCATCCGAGCCTGAGGACCCGGCTTTGGTTTGCCCCATAGGGGTGCACACCTATCTCAAATGTAGTAAGTTAATTTCCAAATAACAAATAAATTCCCATTGAGCGTTATCGCGCAATTGGGGTTTTACTGCTGTTTTTTCTCAATATGGCAACCGGCGCACTCCACATTAGCAGGCTTTTCAATGCCCATTTCAACATGGCATCCCATACATTGCCGGTGATAAGCACCCTTTAATCCCGGTGCATGCAGATACTTTTCATTAAACGGCTTGCCGTGGCAACTGCCGCACCGTGGCGGTTGCCCGGATACAGGGCTGTTATGATGACACCCCTGGCATATTGTGGCTTCGGACTGGTGGAAATACCCGGCCAGCTTGTCGTCTTTGATATTTTTTACCAAATAATCATAGACTTTGCGATGCTCAAATTCAACCGGCTCAAAGCGTTCCGTCAACTCTTTAATAACAACTTTTTCAGGTATTTTCACATCATAGCTAATGCCGAAGGTGGCCTGCCATATTTCAGGAATCATGCGGGCCAGCTGCATCTCTCCGTCCTGATATAAGACCCCGGTGCTTTCCGGTGGCGGGGCCATGTGGCATTTCAGGCAGGCCGACGGCTCCTGCTGGCGGTCTTTTGTCAAAAATGCATGACAACCGGCGCAATTTGGTTGGCGCTGTTTTTTCTCATGGCAGCCCTGACAGCTCTGCGTTGTGCCCGATTGATGCATAGACTGTTCCAGCCTGACGAATTTACCTTCTTTTGAACCGGCCAAAGTATGACAGTCGGCGCATGATTTCAGATCAGCATGATGGCATTCCCGACAGGTGTCATTATAGACTTCGTGGGCCTGATGGCTAAAGGGGACACGATACATCCGGGTATTAAGCCCTTCCTTGTCATTGGTTTTAATCAAGACAACATCCGGCTGGTTGCGCTTCATTCTGGGAACCTGATCGACTTTCGCGATTTTACTTTGCTGTGCAAGATCATGGCAGCCGCTGCACCTGACCGGTCCGGCAGCCATCTCCTTTGCCAGGTTCTTGCGGTGACAATCGACACAGGACAAATGCGATGCCAGCCGCATGGAAATCCGCTTTTCCGACTCCAGTACTTCGGTCTTTTGCTTGTGGCAGTAACGGCAGGTACCCTCTTTGTCCTGGGCATAAATCAGCTGTTTGTTCTCCTGGTCATATTGGTGGTGGCACCGTTCACACTTGTTTTCGTGGGCCGCGGAATGGCGATAATGAAGCGATTTGTTTAAACCCATGGGCACCCTGGAAGAGATGATCAACGGTTTTTCCCGGTGGCAGCCGGCACAGACAATGGGACCGGCTTTTGCACCTGCAGAAAGCATATCCGCATGGCATGTGATGCAGTTGTTATGGTAAATATCCATCACCGCTTTGCTGTCGGTATCCTCAAGCCGCTTTAGTTTGGGAGACAGGCGTTCGTTTTCAGATAGATGGCAGGTCATGCAATCTTTATTTTGCTCTTTTAGAGCATCGGTATGTTGGTCGTGCAAAAATAGAACCGGGGGCCTTTCAAGTTTCCCGAATGCTGCCAAAGTATCTATGGTAATCACATCGGGTCTGGCCAGGTAAGATGCAAATTGTCCGGAAGGATTCGAAAGCGCTTCAACCTTTGAAACACCCACCGTGTAAATTAATAAAAAAATAACAACAGTTAAGATGCCAGCCCGTATTAGCAACGATCTTTCCTTCTCCATGATTCTGTTATCCTTGTTCATTTTCAAGCATTAATGCGCTTTCTAGACTTGCATGGCCGGGTTACTGTCCCGCCGTTTTATAGTCGAGAAATCAACAGATTGTCAAACAATATTTTTGTTGACAATAGATTCTCACATTTGGGGTCTTATTCACAAAATTCGGGAACTTCTTCACCTGTTTCTGCCTTTCTTAACCGGGTAATGCGTTCAAACGAATCTTCTACTTCATCTACGGCCAATTCAATGGCCAAAGTAATCCAGTCATGGATGAGCAACTCCATGCCTTTGTTTTCGGGAAGTGCCAGAAGGGCTGAGCTGATATACTTCCCGGTGGCATTTAACGCCTGGCACACTTCAGCCGCTTCAAAGCCCTCTTGACTTCTGATATTGGCTAGGGACCTGGCATAATTTACCAGGGAGTATCGATCTCCATTGCGAACGGATGCGGTTAAAAGATTATAAACCACCTCAATATACCACATTACTTTGTTGGGATCCTGAAGCTCATAATAAGATCTAAACTGTTTGGTATGATCAGGGGAGAGCAGGTGTCTCAATATGCGACTGCAAATTTCTCGCTGCATGTGCTGCATCATTTCGGCCAGGATCAGGTTCGGTCTCTCTAAATGTGTTTTTTCCAAAGCGGCGATGTTCATTTGATGCCACTGCAGCGGAGTGCTTTTTAAATTCTCAATCAGAGACAGCAGGCGGCGCAAGATGTGAAGTCTTTGCGGAGGTTCCCATCCCAAAGCCTGGCGGGTATAGGACGCTTCGGCGCTTAACTTCAGGTCAATAAATTTGATCATCCAGGGCTGTACAAAAGGCTTTTTTCCGATTAAACATCCCAAATAATATTGCACATGGACGCCGATTTTAGCCAACCATTTCGGCATGAAAATGGGATGTCTGATTTCTCCAAAGTACAGCCTTGTGGCCAGATCATAGAGTTCCTGGTGGGAAGTGCTGCCATCCGGTGAGATTACATAGGTGTCAAACCGGGGGAGCTGATCTGATTTATCAAGTACAATGTTGATCGCTCTGGAGACACAGTTGACATGCACATACGGTATGGCTGACTCCCCTTGGCCGCCTATAATGCGTGCATCCCAGGAAGATGAAAGCCAGGTTTTCAGAAACATATACAGCGGTCCGTATTCGCACCAATCGGTATATACGGCTCCAAGCCGCAGGGATGAGCAGGGAAAGCTTTCGGAATACTGCTTAAGCATCTGTTCGCCTTTTCTTTTGCTGACCGCATAGGGATAATCCGCATCCAAGGGGGTGCGTTCATTAACGCGTGCTCCCCGGGACGAAAACCTGCAGCCCGCCAGCGAACTGGAATAAATAAACCGTTTGATACCCAGCGTTTTCGAGTGCTCCAGCAATGATCGGGTACCTTGCACATTGGTGCGCTCATATTCCGGATGAGGTCGATTGCCAAAATCATAATAGGCCGCCAGGTGGATGACAAAATCAGCGCCGCCTTCGTTTGCGATGTTGGCGATAACATTTGCAAGGCTGGATTCATTGGTGATGTCCACCAGAATCCATTGAACATTTTTATGCGATAAAACACCGGCTTCCTGCTGGGTGCGCCTTGCCAGGGCATAGATGTAATAATATTCGCAAAGGTCTTCTACAATATTGCGCCCGATAATTCCTGATGCGCCGGTAATAAGGATTTTCGGCAGAGTTCGCTTTTTCATGCGGGAAATTGTTTCAGGCAGGTAATAATGCTCTGGCTATACATTATGGTCTTATTTTGAGCTTTTGGATTTTTAGCCAAATGATAATGTTTCAGCACAGGCGTATCGTCAGCCATCAGAGTGCTGCGCTCGAGGAGCACGTTGTTTGAGGAGCGGCCTGGCGGCCTTGAGGGGTATTGAGAAAAAGATTTTTTC
>JAQBHK010000349.1:0-21289 GCA_032127815.1 Desulfobacterales bacterium | reverse complement strand
GCATTACCAAAGACGGCCGGCGACTTCAAGTGTGGTTGACGGTGACCAAGCTGGTTGATGACGATGGCAAAACGATCGCCGTAGCAACCACGGAACGCGATCTTTCCGGGCGCAAATAAGAAGGGGTTCAGGGTTCAAGGGTTCAGGGTTCAGGGTTCGGAGGTTCAAGGGTTCAGGGTTCAGGGTTCAGGGTTCAGAGGTTCAGGGTTCAAGGGTTCAGGGTTCAGGGTTCAGGGTTCAGGGTTCAGAGGTTCAGGGTTCAGGGTTCAGAGGTTCAGAGGTTCAGGGTTCAGAGGTTGAAGGTTCAAAGGTTCAAAGGTTTAGGGGTTCAGGGTTAACGCAGAACGCAGAACCCAGAACGCAGAACGCAGAACGCAGAATGCAGAACGCATAACGCAGAACGCAGAACGCAGAATGCAGAACGCAGAACGCAGAACGCAGAACGCTGAACGTTGAACCTCTGAAAGGAGAAAATATATGCCAAGCCAAGAAAGCGATGCAATTGATCTTAGAAATCAAAGATTGAATGAAATTATTGACAAGGTGAGTCTGCACCTGCAAGAGCGCAAGAACAGGCGAACACTTGCCACTGAGACTCAAAAAGCTATCAATGAAATCAATTTGATTGAGCATAAGATTGCAACGATCGGCAGACAACTTCATGGCACGGAGCAAGCCTTAAGCGACATTGAGCCGCGCGCCATTGAATCAAAAAAAAATATGGCCAAGCTGCTAAAAGAAAAGACGGCCGCTGAGGCCAAATTGGCAGTATTAATAAAAATTGAAAACGAAATGGAAGCAAAGCTTGCAGCTTTCCCAAAGCTTAAGTCCGACCTTGCCCACGCCCTAGCCGCCCACCGGGAATCAGCCAGTCTTTTTAGTGTCCTGGAGAATAGTTGTCTTGAGGCCGTCAACAAAAAGGAGGTTAATAGCAAAAAATCCGGCGAGCTTAAAGATAAGATAAACCTTTTAATGATTGAGATCCCGGCCGTTAAAAGCACAAGGGATATGCTTGCCGGACTCATACCTGAAGGCTTTGGCGTTGATGATATAGACCAATTTAGTGATGATATTGAGGCCAGTGTTAAGAGCTACATCAATGAAATTGAAGCCGAGATTGAAAACATAAAAAGGCAGACCTCTAATTTGGAACTTCAGATAACTAAAGAAAAAGAGTTGGAAAGCTCTCTTTTGTCCTCAAGAACAGAACTCCAAAGAAAGATCGAAAATATAAAGACAGTCGTGGGAGAAAAAGTCGATAAGGCCGCCATCGTTGCGGAACTGAATCAACTTCGTGATCAAAAAGAGAAACTTACCAAGGATTTAGTCCAAAATTCACAAGATATGAAGCGCATGGAGGCTGAAAGCAAAGCTGTGATTGAACTATTGGAACCTCAGCAAGATGTTAGAAAAGGTTTAGATAAAAAGCTTACAGAGCTTGAATCAATGAAACAAAAAATGGATGCTACCGGAGATCTTGACGCCGAGATTCTCAGGTTAAAATCCGTAACTGACAGCAATAATATGGAAGCGTCTGTTAATCAAAGCCTGTTTGAAACTATCACTGACATAAAAAATGATATTGATGCAATCAATGAGCAATTGAGATCCGCAGTCAAAAATCATGCTAAACCAAAGGAGGATTTTGACAATTTTATGGATAGTTTGCTTTCTTAAAAAAAACTTGCCACTAAGTCACTAAGACACAAAGGATATATGTGACCGTTCACGGGTTCAGGGTTCAAAGGTTCAAGGGTTCAGGAAATAATGGTTAATAATCAATGGTCAACAATTGGTAATTAACAATTGATTATTATATCCGGGTTCAGGAGTTAACCTGGAACGTTGAACCTTTGAACGGAGAACCTATAAGGGGTTCAGGGTTCAGAGGTTAACCCAGAACGGTGAACGCAGAATCCGAACCCAGAGCGCAGAACCTGGAACTCAGAACTTAGAACGGTGAACCTTGATGCTTTAGTGGCAATGAAAAAAGATTTGCTAAAAAATATGCAAACATGAAATTAAGCAATTCAAGCAAAGGAGGTTTCAATATGGAAGAAGAACATAAGGAAAGATCAGGTTTTATGAGTGGGATCGCCAAGGTATTAAATGCCGGCGGAAGTGCGGCTGTGTATTCTTACGACGCTACGGCCGGTGCTTTGAAAAAAGTTGTCCAGGTTGCCAAACAGGCTCCTTTTTTACCCGAAAAAGCAGCCGGAGTGTTTTCTGCAGGCCTCGGGATGGCAAAGCCGCGCGAAGTCAAAGATGTAGAGGCAAGGATCAATGATTATGAGAAAAAAATAAAAACATTGTACTTTGAGATCGGCAAGGAAGGGGCCAAATATTCCGCTGATGAGAATCCGCTGGAAACGGAAGAGGTTCAAAAACTTATTGCCGATGTCAGGGAATACGAAAAAGAGATACAGCGGCTGGAAATCCGCATCGATGAAATCAAAGAGCAGAAAAAGGAAAAGAAAAAGCGCGCCAAAGTAATCCGTTTTGCCAAAAAACCGAGCAAAACGAACGTTGAGCAGGTGAAAAAGCAGGTTGAGTCCGCCATCGATAAAGCCGCAAAGCAGGGCGAGTTTGACAATCGCTCCGATCGGGAAATTTTCAGCAAAGTTGCCCACGACCTGTTGGATAACGAGATGGAGATTAAAATTCTGGCAGCCGGTGAGCTTGGAAAGATCAAAAACAATGCCGGCGTACCCATCCTTCTGGAGGCTTTGAATTTTGGTGATCCGGATCTGGATATCGAGATAATCAACTCCTTGATCGCCATCGGCGACGAGCGCGCCATCCCTGTCTTTAAGGAGAAGGTCTCGGATGCAAGATTCAGGTTGCGTATAGGATGTTTGCGGGGGCTTTACAAAATAGCGGACGACCAGGAGGCGACGCCGTTTCTGATGGAAGCTCTGCGGGATGAAAATCCCGAAGTGCGGCGAACCGCCGTTACTTTCATCGGCTGGAAAGACTATGATGATGCCGTGCCCGCGCTGGTGCAGTGCCTGCGGGATGACAAAACCAGGGTCCGCAAGGCCGCGGTTTCAGCACTTGCCAACCTCAAAGACGAATCCGCTGTGCTGCCCCTGATCAAAGTTCTTGCAGATAAAGACCTTGAAGTCAGGCAAAAGGCTTTTGAGGCTGTGCAGGTGATCAGCGGCAAAGAAATAGCATTTGATGTCAATGCTGCGGGCAAGCAATTGAAGGAGAATGTCAGTAACCTTAGAGACTGGTGGCAGCAAGAAAGGCTCGGCAAAACGGATGTTGAAGCCGAGAAAGACGTGCCCGAGCCGGCAACGGCTGCCGAAGAGGTTGCCGAGGCCGCAGCGGAAACAGCCGAGGAAGTTGTCGAACCGGAAACGGCCGCCGAAGAGATTGTTGAGGCGGCGGCGGCGGTTGCCGAACCGGATGCGGACGATGCAGAGGATGCAACCACGGAGCCCGAGGCAATGGAGCCGGAAGAGACTGCTAAGGCGGAAGAAGAAACGCCGCTCGAGGGGGACGAATTAGCGGAATCGGAGCTTAAAAAGATGACCAAGGCAGAGCTTGTTGCCATCTGTCAAGAGCGCGGCCTTGAATGTGATGAAAAACAGACCAAGGCTGAAATTATTCAGGTTATTAAAGAGGGATAATGATGGAAACTTCTCCGGATGCATCCAACCAAAGCCCTTCTACCGGATCTTTTGAAAAAGAGTGGATGCACAAGAAGGAGGCTTTGTTGAAGCGGCTGTTAAAAGACAAAAATGCCCGGTCGATTGACAGTGCGATTCTCGTTGAGGAAAAGGAAAGGCTTGCATCCGAGGTCGGCAGGCTCGAAGATGCAAACCATTCTCTGGCTCGGCAGGTAATGGATATCCAGCGCCGGGTTGCAGAAAAGAGGAAAACCTCCCGCTTGCTTTCCCAAAGGTCGGATGCGAGCAAGCAAAAACTTGTGAGAGCTCTCACGCGGGAGCGCAACCTTTTAAACGAGATCGACTTTTTTAAGTCAGAGAAATCAAGACTTGAAGACATTTACCGGGATATCACCCAAAGACTTGACGCCAATATTTCCGCCCTGGACAATACTTTCAGAAATATAGAATTCATAAAGGGTGAGTTGAAGGCCGTCATCGACAAAATGACCATGCTTGAACAAAAAATTCCTTTGAAATTTCGTGATGTGGACAATCTCGAAGAGCAGGTTGCCGGGACCGTCAGAGCTTTGCAGAGCCTCTTTGATAGAATGCTGGACATTGAAATAAGTCTAAACAGTAGTTACTACAAAAATAAAAAACAAAGATGGAGTAGCTATGACACTAATTGACACCATAAAGAAAACGCAGGATTATGGCACCGACGAATCTATTCAGAAGCCTGATTTAAAAAGCCTTTCTGATATTGATGCGAGAGTCAAGGAGGTATTGAAAGAGGATATCCACCTGGCACGGCCTGATAAGATCCAAGAGACGTTCATACCTCAGATCAAGGGCCTTGAGTTCCTAAAGGATGGGGGGTACGCTGTTGATCTGGAAAAAACCATAAACGACATGTTTATGGTTATCAAAAAAATGGAGACCCAGCTTGAAAAGGTGCTGACCATCAACGCCCTTCTTGAAAAAGATCTGCGTGACTCCAAGGAAGTGATTGCCGATTTAATGGCCGAAAAATCAACGCTGGAATCCGCAATAGCCCGCATGCATGAGGAGATGCCGTCCAAAAGGGAGTTGCAGATGGAGCTGGAGCATATGTTAGATGAAAGAAATGATGCCCAGAAGATCATCCGCGATCTGAAGTTAAAGAGTCAAAAAATGCAAGAATTCGTTATCCGGAGCCAGGAAAAAAGCGGCAGTTTGGAGGAAGAAAAGAGTGATGTCATTACCGAGATTAATTTCCTTGAGTCCCGGTTGAATGCCGCTGTTGAGAAAATCGGTGCATATGAAAGGGATTTGAATATACTAAAGGGTGAGAAGCTGGCCAATGTTGAAAAAATAAAAGCCCTTGAGGACGAGTTGAATGCGACTCTGGATGATAAATACAGACTTACCGGTGAGTTGCAGAAGTCCCAAAGAGCAATGGCTGAGCTGCATGCCGCCATTACCGATACAAAGCTGCATGCCAAAAAGTCCTTCTACAAAGGTTCTCACGAAACCAAAGACGGCGCTTGATCCGGGGTCAGGGGTCGGAGGTCAGGGGTCAGGGGACGGAGGTCGGAGGTCAGGGGACAGAGGTCGGAGGTCAGAAGTTAACCCGGAACGTTGAACCTAAAACGTGTGAACGTTTAAAAAATACACATCTTGTCAGTCGGAGGTAGCGGTCATGGATGATACGCCCCAAATGCAGGACCCTTTAAAGCCGGTCACTATGGACGATGAAGAGTATGACGATCTTATCGATGAGATCAGTGAAATTCGCGAACTGGAAAACATGAAGATGTTTTTAGAGACCGAAAACGGCCGGCTCATAAGTCAACTGGAGCGTTTGACTCGCGAACTGGAAGGTATCGAGATTGCCGCATCTGCGAGCAACGCTTATATTGACTCATATGAGAAGCGGCGCAGGCAATGTTCCATAAATGTTGAGAAACTAATACCCCAAAAAGATTTGCTGGTGAGTCAAGCCGATGATTTGCACCTGCGCATAAATGCGGCTAAAGCCGATGCCGCGTCCAGCCTAAAGCTTAAAAACACCCTGGAAGAGGAGTTGGACGAAATAGAGGGTGAAAAGACCGTCGTGCTAAAGCGGTTTCAGGATGTTAAATCAGGGCTTGAGCAAATTGCCAGGGCCGGCGATGCTAAATTGCCTCATCTGATATGGTATGATACGATTCTTAAACAAATCCTGAATGTCTTTGCGGAGACTCAAAACAGAATGGAAGTCTCATTGATAATGAAAAAGAGATGAATGCGGCTGAACTTCAAAAGGTGCTTGTGCAGATAAATGCGGATTTTGATCTGCTCAATAATGTATGCCAGATACTGTCAACTGCCCAAAAGGATCTGCTGATTGATGATATAGGGTATTTATTTCTGGACAACATTGCCAAAGAGATCCGGTTTGCTTTTTATAACCCGGACAACCAGGACGTTATTTTGTTCCAATATGTTTACGGCCGTAATGGACAGACACAGAGCCCGGATGCCGTTGGTCGCAATCAAAAAGAATCCATCGGGGACATAGCTTTTGATGTGTTTATTGATTTTACGGATGCTTTTCTGGAGCTTGACGGTCAACATCAAGACCTTTTGCTGAAAAATACCGAACTTGAGTGGCGCACCTTTCTTGAAACCGGAAAAAATAGTGGCGCTGCACCAGGATGACCAGCAATTAAATACAACCGGAATTATAAAGGAGGTTAAATAAAATGGCGTTAAAAAAGCAGGTTTCCGATGACGGCAATGTTTTAACAATCACCATCAGTGGGCGATTTGATATCAGCGCTTACAAGGAGTTCGGTCAGGCCTATACAAATGAAATTGATTCTGTTTCAAAATTTGTTATTGATATGGTCGATTGCGAGTACCTTGACAGCTCGGCTCTGGGCATGTTGCTGATGCTGCGTGAAAAAACAGGCAGTGAAACCGAAAAAATTGATATCATTAACTTGAGCCCGGCAATAAAAAACATTTTTACAATGGCAAATTTTGATAAACTGTTTAATATTGAATAGCCCCGGAACGGTTTGAATTTTACTGTCTTTCCCTGATTCTGCGGGTCCCTTCCATACTAACATATCTCGTAATCGTTCACAGGTTCCCAGCCACTGATGGGATTCAACGTTGTCTTTATTCGTTGAACCGATGAACCCACCAAAGGCGGACAAGCCCTGAACCTGTGAAAGCCTACGATAAGGAAACTCATGGCCGAGAAAAAGAACTCAATTGTCGCTGAAAGGACCGGTGCCGGCGATACCCTCCTGAGGGTTCTGGTGGTGGATGACGAACCGATCAGCCGCAGAGTCATCAGCAGCATCTTGGAGAAGGATGGGCATGTCGTTTTTAAAGCCGAAAACGGCCAGGAAGGCGTTGCCGTTTTTGAGCGCCAGCGACCGGATATAGTGATTATGGATATCATGATGCCGGTCATGGACGGCTATGAAGCGACCCGCATCATCAAAAAGCAGTCCGGGGAAAGTTTTGTGCCGGTGATCTGTCTCACCGGTCTGGAAGATGAAGTATCGCTGGCCAAATGTGTGGCCGCCGGAGCGGATGATTTTTTGTCCAAGCCGGTTAACCGGGTTATTTTGAATGCCAAAATTGACGCCATGATGCGCATAAGGCGGCTGTACAAAACGGTGACCGAACAGAATGAACAACTGGCGGACCAATTTGCACGTTTGGAACAGGAACAGGAAATGGCCCAGAAGGTCTTTGCCACTATGATAAATCGCGGCTGCCTGGATGCCCCGAATCTGAAATATCTAATATCCCCTTTAGCGCTTTTTAACGGTGATGTGTTGTTTGCGGCCCGAAAACCCTCGGGCGGGATGCATGTAATGCTGGGAGACTTTACCGGCCACGGTCTTCCTGCCGCTATCGGCGCCATTCCTGTCTCTGACATATTTTATTCCATGACTGAGAATGGGCACAACATTGGCGAGATCGTTTTAGAGATGAACACCAAGCTGCACACCATGCTGCCCGTCAACCAATTTTTGGCCGGCTGCCTGCTGGAGCTTGACAACGTTCGAGGCTCATTGACCGTCTGGAGCGGCGCCATTCCGGATGTGCTGGTTTTGAAAAAAGAAGGCGGCATCAAGTATCGCTTGAAATCTAAAAACCTTCCTTTGGGTGTGGTCGGCAATAATACATTTGAGAGCATTGTTGAGGTTAATGATATCGATATGGGAGAGCGCATCTATGTTTACTCCGACGGCTTGATCGAGGCCCGCCGACCGGACGGCGAAATGTTCGGCCAAGAGCGCCTCGACACATATTTTTTGCGCAATCAGGCACCCGACGGCCTCTTTGAGGAGATCAAAAAAAGTTTTGCTGATTTTTGTGCCGGTGAAGCCCAAGAAGATGATATCACAATAGTTGAAATCACCTGCGACGAAGAACGGGGATAACAGGGCAAAGAAATTCTTGCGTATCATATGTTGAAACTACTTTTAAAATTCTCTCGCCAAGGCGCAAAGCTCGCAAAGCAAAGATAAAACTTAGCGTCTTTGCGCCTTGGCGAGAGATAAAAGCATTAAAATCGACGTTAATACTTCCCTGTCGAGGATAGTAACGCCCTGCGTTAACAAAGGTGCGAAAAGCTTCAGTATAAAGGTCAACAGCAAGGAACATAAAAAATATGGTCCAGGAAAACGATACTCTTACCGCTGTAGAAACCTGTGTTGGTGATAAACCCCTAAAAATTTTAATTGTGGACGACGAACTGGTCAGCCGCAAAAAGCTGTTTGCCGTTTTGGACAAGGCGGGGCACACATGCTTTGAAGCCGAAAACGGCCAGGAAGGGGTTGACGCCTATGAGCGCGAACGACCGGATATTGTGATTATGGATGTCTTGATGCCGGTCATGGACGGCTATGAAGCGACCCGCATCATTAAAAAGCAGTCCGGGGAACGTTTTGTGCCGGTGATCTGTCTCACCGGCCTGGAAGATGATGTGTCGCTGGCCAAATGTGTGGCTGCCGGTGCGGATGACTTTTTGTCCAAACCGGTTAATCGGATTATTCTGAATGCCAAGATTGATGCCTTGCGGCGAATAAGTCAGCTTTACAACACGGTGACCGAACAGAAAGAACAACTGGGGGCGCAATTTGCGCATCTGGAACAGGAACAGGAAACGGCTCAGAAGGTGTTTGTCACTATGGTAAACCGCGGCTGCCTGGATGCCCCCAATCTAAAATACTTAATATCCCCTTTGGCGCTTTTTAACGGTGATGTGTTGTTTGCGGCCCCAAAACCCTCGGGCGGGTTGCATGTTATGCTGGGAGATTTTACCGGCCACGGTCTCCCCGCGGCCTTCGGCGCCATTCCCGTTTCTGATATCTTCTATGCCATGACCATCAAGGGGTACAGCATTGGCGAGATTGTTTTAGAGCTGAACACGAGGCTGCATACCATGCTTCCCGCCAACCAGTTCCTGGCTGCCTGCCTGCTGGATCTGGATAGCAACGTAGGCTCTTTGACCATTTGGAACGGTGCCATTCCGGATGTAGTGGTCATAAACACGGAAGGTGACATCAAATATCGCTTGAAATCTCGTAATATTCCTTTGGGTGTGGTCGGCAGGGACATTTTCGAGAGCATTGCCGAGGTTAAGGATATCGGCCAGGGCGAACGCATCTATATTTATTCCGACGGCTTGATCGAGGCCCGCAGCCCGGACGGCGAAATGTTCGGACAAGAGCGTCTCGACAAATACTTTTCACGCCGGCAGCCACCCGTCAGTCTGTTTGAGGATATCCGGGACGGTTTTACCACTTTTTGTGTCGGTGAAACGCAAGAAGATGATATCACAATCGTTGAGATTATTTGCGACAAGGATGCGGTATTGCCCCGCAAACCTGAGACCGACTTTGCCCCGGACAAGTCTAACAGGATGGACTGGAAAGTGATTATGGATTTAACTCCCGAAACCCTGCGTACTGTTGACCCTTTGCCTCTGATTATTCATTATCTGACAGAGGATGAAAGACTGTATCAGCACAGGGAAAACATCTATCTAATACTTTCCGAACTCTTTGCGAACGCACTGGAACACGGCCTTCTGAGGCTTGATTCCAAATTAAAAAAAGACGCCGAGGGCTTCGCCCGCTTTTTCGCAGAGCGGGAAAAAAAGCTTGCAGAACTTGAAAGCGGTATGATGCAAATCACCCTTGAACATACCTTTCGTGATGAGGGTGGCGTGTTTGCCGTCAGTGTTGAGGACAGCGGCCCCGGTTTTGATCATCACAAGAGAGGCACACAGCTTGCTGATAACGTCGAATTAAGCGGCCGTGGAATCCAGCTTGTCAAATCTTTATGCAAAAAGGTTGTCTACCATGGCAGGGGCAATCGGGTGGAGGCAGTTTATGAGTGGTCATAGGCCCATGTACCGGTAAGGATATGCTATCTAGTAAAAAGACCTTCAGCGTCCTGCACGCCCTGGTTCTTTCTGCCGATAAATTAAAGCGGCTCTCACTGCCTGAGGATGTATTGAATCCTTTGATTGATTTGGTTTCGCTAGTTTCGCTGCGCCGGCAAATGGGGGAAGACCGGCCGGCATTTATCGGTTTCATTGGATGCACGGGCACCGGAAAATCAACGCTATTCAACAGCTTTATCGGGCGGGAAATCAGTCTCACCGGCTGGAAAGTTCACAACACATGCGGTCCCGTACTATTTTTGCAGGACAGTGTTTTTAAAACGCTACGCGAATGGGAAACAAAACTTGGCCCTTTGCTGCTGCCTGCTTTAAAACGGGTAGTCCACTCAACCGCAGATTATGAAGCCTTCATTTCTGAAAACCAACAAAAAGGGTCACCGGAAAGGCTGCATCTCGTAAGCCGGCCGGGCAATAAGAACGGAGATTTTTTTTGGCAAGACTCCCGGGGTTGTGTTTTCGTTGATTTGCCGGATATCAATACCTCGCCGGCTTTTGAAGAGAACCTGGTCGCATTGAGCGTCCTGCCCTGGCTGGATATTGTCATTTTTATGGTGGATGATGAAACCATTTTTCATCGGATTTATGAGCAGCCCGTTCAACTTGCAAATGAATTCGAACAGCAGCGGTTTTGCGTCCTGTCCAATCGAGGCCAAGATCGGGTGGATTTCAAACATCCGGATATTGAGCAGGCCACGGCATTTTTTGGTGTTGACGAAATCCATATCTTACCCGAACTTAAAGGGAAAGCGTACTTCGATATCGAACCCGCCTTTATTCGATTTAAAAAACGAGTTGCCGAAAACCCCAAATATTCTCCCCCAAAACCGCTGCTTAAAAGAATATCAAAACTTGCACAACTTGCGCTCGAAGAAAATGCCAGAAGACAACAGGTGCTAAAATCCTTGGAAAAAGAGATATCCCGAACAATTACCTCCGCTCTGGTTAAGGAAGCGCAGATATCTCTTGAAAAAATTCTGCATGATGATGTGCTCCAGGCCTTAAAACACCTGGGGCTAAAACGGTTTGCCGTTAGCAACCTGCTTCATTTCTTAAAAACTGCCGCCCGCCGCGGTTCCCTAAAGCACAGCTTTAAACTTTCCTTCGGCAACCGCCGCGATATATTTCTTTTCTCAACGCTTCAATTTGACAGGGAAAAACTCGTTAATGAGGTTGCTAAACGTTTAACGGACTACCGCGAACGGATTTTACTTACCCTCCGTAGTCATGCCGATATAGATATCATCGAAAAGATCGAACCGGCATTCAACACATTGATTCACGGGCTTATTCAAACCAAAGTAAATGCAGATGAATTCCCACCTTATTATGCTCAACTTCAAACCATTGCACAAAAATTTGAGCAAAAATGTTCTGATTTGCTGGTTTCCGATTCAGTATCTGCAATTATCCGGAATGACCCGCTGATTGCAACCTTTCTGGTTGCCGCATTGGTCACGGACGCTTTGATTATTCCCGGTTTTGGAAGCTGGCTGCTGGTTCCTACCGCCTTTAGATATCTGCCGCTGGGTAAATTTGAAGAAACCAAAAGAAATTTTCAACGTGAAATGCAGGGTTTAATCCAGCAGCAGCTTTTAACGATAACAAAAGATATTCATGATGTTCGCGATCAAATCGTACTGGAAGATAAAGATCCGCTCCTGCAATCCCTTAAGGAGTGCGCTCAATATGCTTAATATGAAAATCGACGCACTTAGAGAACAGCTGAGCAGCCTCAATAGCGACATCGCCGCCCTGATAGGGCTGGAACCCGTTTCTCTGTCCCATCAAGTCGGGGATGCGCAAAAAGATCCTCTTTTTCTGTACGGCATCGTGGGAGGTAAAGATGTCGGCAAAACCGTTTTAATCAATCAATTGGCCGGCGCAACAATCTCTTTGGATACGGATGTGCTCGATGAAGGGACTCAGCAGGCAGTTGCCTACTGCCATCATCAGGACGCAGAAATACTCAGAAAGCGTTTCGCGACGGAGAACATTGACCGGATCAGATTTGCTCATCACGAGCGCGACAGGCTGCAAAGTGTTGTGTTTATTGATCTGCCTGATTTTGACAGCCGTTTTATATCTCACCGCGAAGACACCCAAAGGCTTTTGAAACACCTTCAGGGGATGATCTGGGTAACGACACCGCGCAAGTATGGAGATCACGAGCTGCTGCATCAATTGGAGGTCGTTGCCCAAAGCCACGAAAACTATTTCATCGTACTGAATAAAATCGATCAACTTGAAGACAAAGCCGCTTTGGATACTGTAAGACAAGAAGTTATAAACTATTTAAGCAGGCAGTGTCATAAACGCCGGATACCGCCTCCCAACCCGGAACGTTTTTTTATCATTTCTGCGCTCCGTAAGGACCAATATGAATTTGCACAGCTGCACGATCGTTTGATCCGCCGACACTCGTCCCATGAGATCAGCCGAGCCAAAAGCATAAACCTGCATGCCGAATTTACAAAAAACATTCAACGTATGCATGCTGATTATGCCTTGCACGATCGTGTGAAAGCAATCGACGGGGCGCTGGAGAAGATTCAGGAAAAAGCGGCCATACTCTTTTCAGAGAACTATTATGAGACCGTTTGGCGGCGAATCGCATCCATGGAAACCCTGCGAAGGCGTATCAGCGGAGCGCTCTTTGCCCAACAGGTTGAAGGATGGCCGATTTTGCGACTGCTCTTTTATCCACTGGCCGGAATCGTATCCGGTTTTGGTGGACGCCTGGCATTTTCTCAAACCGGCGAAAAATTGTCCGACTCCCCCCGGGATCTTCTTCGCTATCAAGGGCAGCCCGCCTCTTTGAGCATGCAGCAGATCCGCATTGGTATTGAAGAATCCTATCCGGATTTAAAACAAGATCTCGGCGACCCCCCTGATTTTGCCGGGCTGCTTGAAGATAAATTTGATCGTTTCCTTAAAGAATACGAAGATCGGGTCACGGACCATCTGGTTGTAAGTCTTGCCATGCCGGGAAGGCTGAAAAAAATGTCCATCTATTTGCCCTTGATTTGGTTTCCGTTTCTGCAACCTGTATTTTTGCATTTGGCTGATATTAAGGGCTCGTTGGTTTCGGGTGCGGGGTTGAAAGATATTTATCCAATCCTGATATCTGTGTTTGGCGCCGGTTCTTTGCTTGTCAGCCTGGTGTTCTTGATATTGTTTTATACTGTTTGGCTGGTTTTTGTTTATGCCCGTGGCGCCCGCAAGGCACAAAAAAAGGGCGAAGAAGAATTCCGGAATCTTTGGTATACCCGATTTTTATCCTGGGTAACAGAAGTTTTGGCCCGGCCGTTGCCGCATGTTCGTGCTGTATTATCAATTAAAATAGAGCAATTAGAGCAAATTGAAGGCACAGTTGAAGCCCTGACTTCATCGAATTGACTATTATGTTTTTTAAGCATAAGTAATCCCGTATTTTTTCATCTTACGCCAGAGGGTCGTCTTGTTTATGCCCAGATAAGCAGCGGTTTTTTTCCTGTTGCCCCCGTTTTCTCGCAAGGCCGCCCGGATTGCCTTTGCTTCGGCTTGATCCAGCGGGTTATGGATATCCTCAGGCGCTGCTTTTGCACGGGTTAACATTTCGGTTTGCAATTCGTTTGGTAAATGCTGCCCTTCAATCACCTGTCCACGGCAAAGTACAAAGGAATATTCAATAATATTTTCCAATTCGCGGATATTGCCCGGAAAAGCATATCGCATCAAAATGTCGAGCACGCCTTGAGAAACGCCCTCAATATCTTTGCCTTGCATGGCATTAAATTTTTCGATAAAATGGTCGATCAGCAAGGGGATGTCTTCCCGCCGGCGCGAGAGAGGGGGCAGAGAGATCTTGACGACATTAAGCCGGTAAAAAAGGTCTTCACGGAAAGATCTTTGAAACACCAGATCGGAAAGCGTCCTGTTGGTGGCGGTAATAATGCGAACGTTCGCCTTGACGGTGGCGGTAGCACCGAGCGGCTCATATTCTTTTTCCTGGACAACCCTCAACAACTTGGCCTGCAGGGCCAGGGGGATGTCGCCGATCTCATCTAAAAAAATGGTGCCGCCTGCGGCCAGAGCAAAGCGCCCGGGCTTATTTTTTTTTGCCTCTGTAAAAGCGCCTTTTACGTATCCGAACAGTTCGGACTCCAAAAGAGTTTCCGGCAAGGCAGCGCAGTTGACGGCAACAAACCGGCCCTTTTGTCCGCTCAAATTGTGAATGGCCTTGGCAATCAGTTCTTTGCCGGAGCCGCTGGGGCCTTCGATAAGTACCGTGCTGCCGCTGGCGGCGATGTCCGGAATAATATCCAGGATGCTGCGGATCTCGTGGTTCTTGCTGATGATGTCGGCAAAGGTGTATCGGCTGCGGATCTCCTTGCGAAGCATCTCGACCGTGGTCAGGTCCCTAAAAGTTTCCACACCGCCGATTATCGTGCCGTGATCATCCCGGAGCACCGATGTGCTGACACTGACAGGAATGTTTCGTCCTCGGCTGTTTAAGATGTTTAGCTTAAAATTGATGCGTTCCCGGCCGCTTTCTATCGTTTTTTGCAACGCACAGGCAGCCTGGCAGATATTGGCCCGGAATACGTCAAAGCATTTCTGGCCCGTGGCTTGTTCTCTTGATATGCCGGTGATCTTTTCGGCGGCACGATTAAAATAGGTAATATTGCAATCGAGGTCGATGGTGAACACCCCATCGGCAATGGAATCAAGGATTTTGTCACGCTGGCTATGGTTAGGTTTTCCACTCATCCGGTTTTTCTTTTATTCTTTCATCGTAATCATACTCGTACTCGTAATCTTAATCAAATACCCGATTACGATTAGGAATCGTTAAGTTTTCGATTATGATTTCGATTATGATTACGATCACGAATGTTTAAGATTTCGAGTACGATTACGAATCGTTACGATGAAGACTGTGGAACAAATATAAGCGAACTCAGCTTTTTACGACGCCAACATGTAACCTCTCAATAACCTCGGGAAAAAATCCTGGAGCCCGGCGATTTTCTAAATCCTAACTTAATGAGAAGTTACGCCATCATTCCTGATTGCCGGCTACTTTTATCACCACCCGGCGGTTTTTGGCGCGGTTTTCGGGGCTGTCGTTAGGGACTAATGGCCGGGTTGCGCCCAGGCCGATGATGCTGATCCGTCCGGGGGCCACGCCGGCTTTTATCAACAGCCGGGCTATAGCCGCAGCCCGGGCCTGCGACAGGCCGATATTGTCGGCGTATTTCCCAACGCTGGGCCAGCGCAGCTGTTTGTCATCCGTGTGACCTTCAATCATAATCAAGGTTGTGGGTTTGGTTTTTAATGTGTGGGCCAGCGACCTTATCTTGGCAGCATTATCTGCGCTGATATCAATATAGCCCGAGTCGAAATAAATCTCGCAGGCGATGCGATGGGATGCGATTTTGGGTGCAGGGAGCCGTGTCGATGTAACGAGCGGCTGCTTGGAATGCTCCGCCAGGAGCGTCACGTTTTGCTTCAAAGCGTCCAGCTCTGCATGCAGAGGGGCCTGGGATTGGTTGAGAGTGTCGATTCCGGTATTCAACTTTTGGGCCAGCCCATCGATGCCTTTTATCTGTGCGTGATAGCTCTGGATGCTGAAAATGACATAACCGGCTGTGGCCAAGAAGATGATCAACAAAATGACAACCACGGCTTTGGACACCTTTTTAGAGGATTTCAACTTCTCTTCGAGTTTCTCTTTAAGCAGATCGGATGCTTGAGATTTTTTTTCCGCTTCGTCCGCTTGCAATAGGGCGGCTTCTGTTTTTTCCTCGGCGGCAGTTTTTTCATTTAACAGCGTTTGATGCTGCTTCTCAGTTCGCACCTTCTCGTTTAGAGCCTGTTCCGCCTTCGATTCCGCTTCGGCCACACGCGCAAGGGCGGCCTCTTTTTCTTTTTCAAACGCAGTTTTTTCGGCCAAGACCGTTTGGGCTTGCTTCTCGGCTTCGATCTTCTCCTTCAGCCTTGTCTCAGCCGTTTTCATCAGCCTTTCAAGCTCTTGTTCGACTTTCGTTCCCTGGTCCTCTTCGCTGTGCAGTCGTTCATCCAGCAGCTTAAATACCCGCTCCTGCTGCGCGTCTGATTCACGCAGTATTCTTTGGGGAGCTTCCTGCATCTCTTTGAAAACTCGGTCCAGCAACTCTTCGATTTCAGCGCCTATGTCACGCTTAAGACGGCTGCCAAGTTCATCTACCAGCTTTTTCATCGCTGTTTTCGATACTCCCTCCACCCGGTCGTTAGGCTGCATGGCTCCTCACTTTGTAGGCGTTCACAGGTTCAGAGGTTCACTGTTCAGGATTTTACGTTCAAAGGTTTACCCGCCCGCCTGAGGCGGATAAACCTCCGGCGGCGCCGTAGGCGACCAGGGTTCAACGTTGCGGGTTAACTTCTGTCCTCTGTCCCCTGACCTCCGACCTCTCAACCCCCGAACCCGTGAACAGTGACTGTTTATCCTGGCTATTGGCCAGGTATTTCCCCCAATGTTCTTGAAACTCGGCCAGCTTTTTTTCCAGTCGGATCTTTTCGTTTAAGAAAGATTCCGCTAAAGTTACAGCCGTAGCCAGTTCTTGTTTGTAAAAGTTCAGCTGCGTGTTGAGTGTCTCGTTACTGTTGTTTGCTTGGTGGAATTTCTTTTCGGCCTCGTCCGCAATTAAAAGAGCAAGCTTTGCTCTTTCCTCGGCTGCGGTTTTTTCTTTGAGTGCTGCTTCGGCCAGATCTACGGCCTCATTCAACCGGTCTTGAAGCGTTTCAAATTTCAGCTTTAGATTATCACTTCTGATGGCTTCGTCCACCCTGGCTTGTATTTCGGCCTTGTCGTCGAGAGCTGTTGTAAGTTCTTTTTTCAATTTATCTATCTCTTGAGAGAGTTCAGTCCTTATAGCTTCAAGGCCGAGCAATCGATCTTGGAGCATTTCTATGGTCTGATTCTGCTTAGCGCTTGATTCGCGCAAGGTTGTTTCATAAAACACTTTCATCTCTTCGAGGGATTTGCGCAGCGGCTCCATGATTTCATCACCTATGTCTTTCTTAAGGCGATTTTCAATTTCATTGATCAGCACCTCGGCAGCCTTCAGGGGCAGTTTTTCTGTGTAATCGGTGGTGGTCATGTTCCCTCTTTTCTGTTGGGCACTCGTTAAATAAAAGCGCGAAGCGATTTTAGAGTTAGTTTATTTGTGTAACCTTCACGGGTTCGAAGGTTTCCGCCTTCGCGAGCTACGGCGGACAGGCAGGGTTCAGAGGTTAACCCGCAACGTTGAACCCTGGTCGCCTACGGCGCCGCCGGAGGTTTATCCGCCTCAGGCGGGCGGGTAAACCTTTGAACGTAAAACCCTGAACGTTGAACCCAGAACCTGTGACCTCATACGTTTTGTTTATGCCTCAAAATTAGATAAATGTCAAATTTTCTCAAAGACTTCTAAAGTATGAAAATAAAAAGGGCAAATAATTGACACTCTGGCGATTACCACCTCGAACCGGCCACGGTCATATGCATGCACTGTGACGGAAAAGCTTTAACTATCCATAACAATAGAAAAAAGATTTAAGCTCCTCTCTGGCACGTTTCCTGCAGCATGCTTAGGAAGGAATCCATAGCTACGCCAACCGATGCACATGGCACATTTTTTGACTGCGAACTATCTATTCTGGAAATGAAAAACATCAGCACCTTTCGGCCGGCAGTTTTCATAACGATATGAGAGGAAAGTGACATAATGCCCACAGCCCAAGAATTGCTGAAAAAATTCAGTAGCATAGAAACCTTGCCGCACGTAGCGTTCCGTCTGACTAAATTGATTTCCAGCGACAATAGCAGAATGAATGAATTCGAAAAATTGATAAAGCTCGACCCTGCCCTGGTTGTGCGTCTGCTGCGGGCGGTCAACAGTGCTTATTATGGACTGCAAGACGAAATTGAAAGTATTTCCAGAGCGGTGGTGGTGATCGGCATGAACAGTCTGCGCAATCTCGTTGTCGCTACGGGCGTCAAAGATGTCTTTGCCAAAAGCTCCCGTGAAGACCTCTTTTCCAGAACGAAATTATGGCTGCACAGTGTTGCCGTCGGCATTTGCAGCCAAATGATTTCAGAGCGCATCTTCGGTCGAGCGGGTGATGACGCGTATCTGGGCGGTATTTTGCATGACATCGGCATGATTGTTGAAGATCAGGTTGCACCGGATTTATTTATTCAGGCTTGTACAAGCTACACGCCGGATACCAAGTCGTTCATCGAATGTGAAAGAGAGCTCATAGGGACCGATCACTGTGAAATAGGACATTTATTGGCGTGTGGATGGAATCTTCCCGTTGAAGTGCAAGATGGAATTAAGGACCATCATAATACCGCAGATGAAATTTTACCATCCAGTCTGGCCGGAATAATCCAGATGGCCGATTATATTGTTTCTAAATTGAGCTACAAGGCCATGCCAGCAATGCAAACAAACCTTTCACAAAATTTGAATAGTTATATCAGCGAGAATATTAACGAATATAAAGTCCTGATTAAAGATTTACCAGGCGAGTTGTTAAAAGCCAAAGAGCTTTACGAATCTTAAGGGGAGCAGAGACATGGATATTTTTGAAGATATCTTCATTGAGGTTGATGATCACAAAGAAGATTCGCATCAATTAGTTGCCTTGCTAAAAGGCTATCTGCCGGCCGGCAGCTTTCAACTCGTTTTAGACAACGGCGAGTCTGTTTCTTCAGGGGACAAACTTGATCTGTCCGGTGAAATCTGTAAGATGCTGGCAGATAAGGCTAAAAAGAAAAATGGTTTAATCCACCATGAGATTTCCGAGCCCCTTTTGATCCATACGATGTTGATCAAGGAATTGGATGCCGCCTTGATTTTTGGTTTACCCCGTAAGGGTCCTGATCCGTTTTTGGCTGAGTATGGCACGGCCGCGGTCCAAGCATGCGTTGAACTCTTCAACGCCCGCAAAACTCTGCTTGAAAAGCAAGATTATATAGAAACACAGAAAAAACAAATAGAACGTCAAGTTAATGTTCTGGAAGAAAAATACGGCAAAATCCTGAAGGACAACCTGATGGCCACCGACCGTATAAAAGAACACAGCCAATTGCAACAGAAGATCTTGGACACGGCTGCCACCGCAATATTTACCACGGACGATCAAGGGCTCATTACTACCGTAAATGAAGAGTTTTGCACGGCAACCGGCTTTAACAAAAAAGAAGCCGTCGGCAAACAATGCGATATTCTGTTAGAGGGGTCGTGCATGGCGGATTACAGCCTTTATAACGCTGACGGGAAGCAACAAAGCCTCAAGAAGAACTGCACAATCAAAACAAAAGACGGCCGGGAGCTTATCGTGATCAAGAATGCCGGCGCCGTCAAGGATGTGTCCGGTCGTTTTACCGGTGTCGTAGAATCGTTTGTCGATGTGACGGATTTAGTCAAGGCACGTGAGGCAGCTGAGGCTGCCAGTATTGCTAAAGGGGAGTTTCTGGCCAATATGAGCCATGAGATAAGGACCCCACTTAACGGGATCATCGGCATGACGGAGATAGCTCTTGATACTGATTTTGATGATGAACAGAAAAAAATATTTAATATAATTGATAAAGAAGCCAACGCTCTGCTCGATATAATCAATGCTGTTCTCGATTTTTCAAAGATAGAGGCCGGCAAACTGGAACTTGAAATAATCCCCTTCGACTTGAGAACTCTGATAGAGGATTTGGGGTGCAGTTTCGCTGTTAAGGCGGAGCAAAAGGGGCTGGAGTTGATCACCTTTATGTCCTCCGATATTCCCTCGCGCCTGATGGGCGACCCCACCCGGCTGAGGCAGGTACTTACCAATCTGACCGGTAATGCCCTGAAGTTTACCGAGCAGGGCGAGATATTCGTCAAGGCCGAGTTGGTCGCCGACGATAACGACCGCGCCAGGATTCGTTTTAAGGTAAAGGATACCGGCATCGGCATACCCCGGGAAAAACAGGCCGCCATTTTCGAAGCCTTCACCCAGGCGGACGGCTCAACCACCAGGGAATACGGCGGCACCGGCTTGGGCACCACCATCTCCAAACAACTGGTGGAACACTTGGGCGGGACAATCGGCCTGAAAAGCGCAGAGGGCCAAGGCAGCATGTTCTGGTTTACGGCGGAATTTGGCAAACAAAGCGAGCCGGAAGTAATATCGCCGTTAACAGCAATAGATCTGACGGATCTTACGGTACTGGTGGTGGACGATAACCGTACCAATCGATCTGTTCTGATGGAATATTTTAAAGATTGGGGTTGCCTGGCGGTGGAGGCGGCTGACGGGAAAGAGGCCCTGGTTGTTCTCAAGGATTCGGTTTCATCGCAGATACCCTTCGACCTGATTTTGACGGATGTGCAGATGCCTGGTATGGAAAGGTTCGGTCTGGTCCGGGAAATCAAAACCGTGGAGGCTCTAAAAGAGATTCCGATCATGGCCGTCTCGTCTATCGGCATCATAGGAGACGGCAGGACATGCAGAGATATCGGGATTGATGCCTATTTAACCAAGCCGATCCGGCGGGACGAACTGTACCAGGCCATTGCATCGGTGTTGATGCTTTCCGGGGTCACTAAGGAGCAGACTCTCCCGGTGCTGGTTACGCGGCATACGATCGCCGAACAGAGCCGGCAAAAGGTCCAGGTTCTTTTAGCGGAGGACTACCCCACGAATCAGCAGGTGGCTCGGCTGCATCTGAATAGCGCCGGGTATCAAATGGACCTGGCGGAAAACGGCCGACAGGCCGTGGCGGCATTTAAGCGCAAACAATATGATCTCATTTTTATGGACATTCAGATGCCGGAAATGGACGGCTTTGAAGCTACCCGTCTTATTCGAGAATGGGAAGCTTCGGATTGCGGATTGAAAGATGAAATCCCAAATTCCCAATCCCAAATTCCCAATCGACAATCGACAATCAACAATCATCAATCATCAATCCCAAAGGTTCCGATCATCGCCATGACGGCGCATGCCATGAAAGGGTATAAGGAAAAGTGCCTGGCGGCCGGAATGGATGACTATATGACCAAGCCCTTAAGGAGAAAAGAACTTTTAGCCATGGCGGCCAAGTGGACCGGAGGGATTGACGATTGTCGATTGACGGAGCGGAGCGTAGATCCCGATTTTTCGGGGACGATTGTTGATTGTAAAGATGAAAGTGCCACACCACAATCTGTATCAACAGTCAATC
>JAQBHK010000348.1:0-4994 GCA_032127815.1 Desulfobacterales bacterium | reverse complement strand
GAAATTTTATACCAGGAAGAAAGATTCCGTCAGGCCCTGGACCTGTATGAAGCTGAAATAGCGCAAAGGCCTTATGAGGATAACATAAGCAATCTGGCTCGTGCCGGTTTCATACGCAAATCGATTGCTTCGGGGGAGTTTTTATACCGTTTGGGTGAAATCTCTTCTGCCAATAAAATTTTTGCAGAATTGATCGCCTATGATGACTTCATTGTCGAAGCACACCGGGGGTATATAAAATGCGCGGCCGCTTTTAATAATATTCAAGCGGTGCTGGATAAATACAAAGAAAGACTTGCACATGATCCCAACGATCCTGTCGCCGTTTACGCCACAGCACTTTCGCTTACGTATTTGAATGATAAAAAGTCACTACAAGAAGCTAAACGGCTGCTTTTGCGTGCAATCAATATCAACGGGAGGATCGAGTATTTTCATCAGACCTTAGGGTATGTTTTTGAGGTCCTGGAGACGGTTTACCAGGAAAAGGGAACGCTTGAAATGGCCCTGGAGTCATACAAAAAAGCGTATTTTTTAAACGATCACAAAAACAATCCGGAAAATGCCGCCAATCTTCTCCTTAACCTGGGAAACACGTATTACCTTCTCGGTCAGTATCCCAAGGCCTTTTTATATTATACACAACGCTTAAAGACAGACAAAGCCTTTGACAACTATAATACCGAGATACTGTTTTACAGGCGCATGGGAGCTGCGGCTTTTCAGGCCCGTGAAACGGAAAAGACCATCCAGGCCTTCACCAAGGCGCTCGACCTGATAGGGCGCCGCATGGAACCGCAGCAGGCATCGGATGCCTTTGACAGGATCAGCCGTTATATGATGGACCGGGTTGTCGCTGTCGGGATAAGGCATGCGGATATAAGTAATGCAATCAAAGCTATTGCCGCCGCCCAGTCCAAGATCAACCGCAGCTTGTCTGAAATGAATCACAAAGATATTCTGCCGCCGCCCGCACCTGATTGGAAAAGATACCGGGCGGGGATGGAAGCCTTACTGGCTGAGCAGGAAAGATTAAACCGGCAGGCAATCTTGTTGCTTACGAAACACAAAAAGACGGAACTGCCGGCTGCCGAGGTCAGTGAAACCTTGTCCGGTATGTTGCCGAAGGTTACAGAGGCCTTAGGATTTCCGGAACGCCTGGTGCAGCTTAAAGCTGAAATGCTCGATCATCTGGGCCTTGCTTACCAGGAAGCCGGTTATCCTGAAAAGGCCGCCAAGACCTTTGAGAAAGTTTTTGCATTAAATCAGGATCTGGTTGATCAGGACCTGGGAGTGCCGGCAAACCTTGCGCGCAACCGGCGCTCGGCGGCTTACAATGCTTATTTTTGGGCTGAAACACTCTCAGGCGAAAAGCGCAGAGAACTTTTGCAAAAAACAGCCGAAGATTTTGTCAGTGTAATCGACCTGGTGGAAAAGTTCGGTGTGCCCGACAAGCAAAACAGGCCAGGCCAGGGCCTGGTAAATATTGCCGTACAGGTGTCACAAGATGAAATCGGTTCCAGCCAGGCCGGCCATGGTTTTACGGCCCACCAGGAAATAAGGCTGGCGGAAGCCTTCCTGACCCGTATTTACCTGGAACTGGGTGAATTAAAACCCGCCGAAGAAGCGGTCAAAAAGCAGCTTAACGCGTATCCTGTCAACAGACCGGTCTCAGACAAAAACGTTTACGGCGTATCGCTGCTTTACCACCGGGCCGGGCAACTGGCCGTTGCCCGAGGAAAACTTGCCGCGGCTTTTGAATATTTTGGCTTTTCTGCTGATTTGTCTTTCCGTATGCAAAACCCGGTAAGCACGGCCGTTAATGTAACCAACATGGCGAGTCTGCTGGCAATGATGTCTTTAGATACTCCCAAAGTGACGGAGCTGGGGCGCCGGCTGGAAGCCCTGGACACAAACACCACCCGGCTGCTGGCTCAAAACCCGGTTGCCGCCGACAAACCGATTGCAGCTATCTACCATAACAAGATGGGGGTTTATTGGCTGAACTTTCCCAGGCAGCCGGCCGGCAAGCTCGAGGCTGCTGTTTTACAGACAAGGGCCCTGCAAAAGGCGGCCATACATTTTAAAAGGGGTCTGAAATTACTTGAAAAAGAAGAACACGACCTTAACCGGGAAAAACTGGCGTTAATTGCTGCTTTACATCTTAATACGGCCGAAGTCGCCCTTGATTTTGCAGCCGGGCAAAGCGCTGCCGAGCATTTTGAATCAGCGCTGCAAGCAGCCCGGCGCGGCCTGCTTCCTGAACTGGAATGGCGGGCCCTGGCCGGCTTGGGTCGCTTGCAGGCCGCCCTTGATGTACTTGATTCCGTGACTCTTTTAAGAGCAGGGTGCGGCCCCGGTGAGATTATGGCGGTATTCGGCCCCCTTGTAGTTGACCTGGTCAACAAAGGCCACGCCGAAGAAGCCTTTAATCTTGCCGAAAGCCTGGCAGAGCTCGAAAGATTTAACCGGCTGGCCCCTATCGTGGGCGAGTTGCAGGAGAAAGCCAAAGATCCTTTCAGCCGAACTGTTTTCAGGAAGATATATATAAAGCTGGAACGGATACAAACATTGCGCGCAAAGATTGCCGAAGCGCAGGGAGAAGAAAAAGAGTATTTGACAGAAGAATTGAGCCGCGAGAGCCTGCTGGTTGCAGAACAATCAGGAGAAGATAACCAGGCGCTGCCGGATGCTATCCGTCTTGTGCAGGACAAGCAGATTCAAGAGGCATCTTTGATCCTTTTAGGACTGTCCATACATGCCGAAGAGACCGCCGATGCTTTGGTCAAAACCAAGGATCAAGACCGGGCCGCAGCTTTTTTGCAAAAGTACAAGGATCTTGTTGAACGCTACCGGCAGGTAAGACAAGCCGCGATAGCCGCACGGCCAGAGGAGACAGCGGCGGATATTATTACTTTTTTCGGACCGGAGCCTGTTAGTGCGGCTGATGTTATGCAGCATCTGCCCGCAGACGGCAAACTGGTGCGCTTGTTTGCCGCCGATGATGAAATGTCCGCATACATTGTTTTTAAAATTACTCCCCATTCAATCGATGCCGCCCGGGAAGCATTAACCCAAGATTATTTAAAAAGTCTTGTCCCTCTTGATGAAGGTGTGGTGTATGTAGGCTATGAAAATATACAAAAGCTCCTTGAAGAGATGCCGGATGATGCCTCCGTATCGTACACATTAAGCGGTACGCATCTTGTGCGTTCCATCATGCATCGCAAACCCTTTAAGCACTCTCTGCTGGCTGTTCCCGCTGTTGGCAAAGATATTTCAGGCTATGATATTAACGTTCTAAAAGGGTTGTCAGAGAGTGAGATCTTGCAGGCAACCCAGAGGGCAAATATATTTTTGATATCCGACAGTGTCGCCCTGACGGCTGCCGTTCCCACCAAAGCAGGCCAACATCCGGAACAGTCTCTGGCCGTAAATAGCCCGGATCCAACCGGCGCTGATCAAGCAGCCGGAGGCCTTGAGAGTGTCAGTTTTGCTCCCGGCGGCTACACCATTGACGTTCAAAGGCTGCTGGCAAACGCATCCAATCTGTCGCTGGCCCTGCTGCCGGCCGCAGCGATTGCAGACGCTTATTTGATCGGACATCTATTCTCCATCTATGGATGTCCCTCCGTCATATTGCCCGACACGCCCGCCCGCGGGTCAGACGTTATCGACCATTTTCTAAAGGCATACCCTCTGGCATCCGTCCAAGAGGCCCTGGCCACGGCCGGGTCTTTGTCTGCGCAAAAGCAGCGCTGGATCCAACTCGGTTTTACGGGTATGACACCGGCAGAATCGCAAGAGTTTGCCATGCAGTATTTTGCCCGCTACGTTCAAAACGGCCAGCAGGCTCTTGAAAACAACAATCCTGCCAGGGCGCTTTCGATGTTTGAAAATGCGATCCGGATTGCCCAGACAGTGGAACAATTCGGTCAATATCTGGCTCCCCTTTATAACTTTGGCCGCGACAGCGCTGTCATGGGAGGTGAGCAACAAAAGGCGGTTTACTACGGCACTGCGGTTGTAAAACTTGTGGCCGATGAAAATCCCGGTTCAGAGCAGCATGCCCAGGCTCTTTTGATGTTAGGCAGTGTTCATGCTCAATTTGAACAATATGAAAAAGCCGTTCCGTATATTGAGAAAGCGGTAACTATTATGGCGGATCTGGAGTTAGGGCCCGAGCAGATCGAAGCTTTGGCCGGCCTAAGCGTGGTTTTGGCAAATGCCACCTATTACAACAGAGCGCTGATTCCTTTACAATCCGCCGTCTCTTTGAGCAAAGGATTCAACCAGCAGGAACTGCTGGCAAGACACTATGTCAGCATCGGCGGGATATACGATCGCGGCTTGAATCAGTACGCTTTGGCCGTCAAGGAATACAACAAAGCCCTTACCATATATCGTCAAACCGGACGGACGGACGGCAGCGCCCGGATGCTCCTTAGCATCGGCCGGTGTTATCGCTTGATGGGCAATTTTATCGACGCCGCATCTTTTTACCAACAGGCGCTCGGGCTCATAGAGCAGGATTCCGAGAGCATCCGCTTAAAGGCCGAGATCATATTTGAGCAGTCCAACCTGGCCTGGTTTCAGGCCGGGTATGAAGAGGCGTTTAAACTGCAAAGAGAATGCTACACGCTTGCGCGGCAGCACGGCTGGCCCCTGATGCAAACCTTGTCGCTGAACACTTCCGGTTTGATATGGTGGACCCTGGGCAACAACCACAAAGCGTTGGCAGATCTTGAAAAAGCCCTCTCTTACGGCCGCAACCTGATGGTTCCGGATGATGAGATCGCCAACATACTGCATAACACCGGGCTTGTGTATCGAGAAATGGGACGCTACACCGAAGCGCTGGAAGTCCTCGATGAGGCCCTTGAGATAGATACCCGGCTCAAGTCCCGCTGGGCCGTGGCCTACGATCTGCGCAACAAAGCGCTCACATATTTGAAAATGGGTCAACCGGACACGTCTGTACCGCTGTTTGAAAA
>JAQBHK010000347.1:0-5390 GCA_032127815.1 Desulfobacterales bacterium | reverse complement strand
TGCATAGGCATAATTAGTCTCCATCCGCAAAGAAGCCTGGTCCCAGAGGACCAGGCTTTGGTTTGACCCCATAGGGGCGCACCTATCGCAAATGGAGTAAATTAAATTCCAAATAACAAACAAAAGAATAAAAAAATGGTTTTAGCCCTTGTTTGGGATTTGTGACTTGGAATTTGCGATTTATTTGTAATTTGGTGCTTGTAGTTTGGAGTTTGTTTGTTTTTTGCTTGCCCGCCGTCTTTTTGGCGGGGTGCTTGGAATTTGTAATTTTGGACTCAAAACTCCAAGGCAGAGCCGGATATCTCTGACTCCCGCAATGCGGGACAGGCTTGGCCCAAAAGACCAGGTTTTACAATACTAAACAAATGGCCCTTCTTGCCCTGCTCGGCGTTCTTAGCGAGTTCCGGCGGCGGGGTTAGTGCTGGCAGTATCGTTCAAACATCTGCAAGGCTGCTTATAATTTTGATATGCACCTTTCTGGTACGAGGGCCGTCAAATTCACAGAAAAAGATGCCCTGCCAGGTACCCAGCAACAGCCGGTCGTTCTCGATGGCAATCAATTCTGAAGAACCGACAAGCGTTGCTTTTACATGGGCCGGTGAATTCCCCTCCAGATGGCGATATCCGGCCTCCCAGGGAACGATTTTGTTTAAAACCATTAAGATGTCGTCTTTGACGCTTGGGTCGGCACTTTCATTAATGGTAACCGCTGCCGTTGTATGCGGAACATAAAGCATACAAAGCCCGCTGCCGCCGGAGGCAGACCTTACTGCATCCTGAACCCTTGATGTAATATCAATCAGTTCTGTTCTGTCTTTGGACTTTACTGTAAGAATCATCAAGCCTCTCCAAATTAAACCACTACCTACTAAAGCAGGTAGATTTCTGTTCCGACTGAAAGTCAGTCGCAAGGCACTCGGACGAATTAGGTTCACCGTTCTGGGTTCTGCGTTCTGGGTTAACCCTTAAACCTTTGAACCTTTCAACCCTGAACCCCTGAACCTTTGAACCCTGAACCCCTGAACCTTTGAACCCTGAACCTCTGAACCTTTGAACCCTGAATCCCTGAACCCCGAACCTCTGAACCTTTCAACCTTGAACCTTAACCGCAAATCATTATTATGCTAAAGCTTTTCGCCTAAAAGCGAAGGTTTTAAACTGGTCGAATGGAAAAGAAAAAAGGCCCTGCGTAAGGTGCAGAGCCTTTTTAAAAAAGAATTAAACCGATTTCAGCATTTTCTGGTTAGACGCATCCTGTCGGTTTAGGAAGACCAGCCATTTTACATGCTCCCTTGCCGGGTCCTGACGGGAACAGTTCGTAAATATGTTTCAGTTTAAAACCGGTAACTTTCGAAAGAATCCGGACCATAGGAGCAATGCCGTTTTTCTTGTAATAGTCCTGAAGCACACGTACTGTTTGCCAATGCTCCTCGGTGAGCTCATCGATACCTTCAGCCTCTTTGACCAGTTGTACCCATTCTTCGTTCCAGTTGTCAAAGCTGTCGATAAAACCGTCTTCATCTACGGTAAACGTTTTTCCCCCATATTCAACAGTTGGCATTTATATAACCTCCTTTAAAATTAATTAATCTTATAGCCTCTTGCCTATTATCTTTTTTGCTGCTTTTATTTTTAAATAATTTTGAGTTCCTATATGATTGATTCATCAATGTCAATACGAAAAACGCAAAAATTTAACCCTCCGGCTGCCAATCTTTATGTGTTCATGGAAAACAGTTTGATAATTAACAGAATAGATTGTCTTTTTAGCTAGTAACACGCCTCAGGTTGAATCATATATAAAAGATTTATCTTGATTTTTGTCAAGCTGACAAAGATAAAGAGACTAACGACTTCAGGCTTTTATTTGAATTCATCCCACGCTGCAAGCAGCGGGATGAATTCAAATTTCAACTATAGAAAATAGTTTATGAAACCTAATGTTATTATCATTTGCGGTCCAACGGCTTTAGGAAAGACCGCAACGGCAATCGAACTGGCCGAAATTTTCAACGGCGAGATTGTCGGTGCCGATTCAATGCAGATCTATCGGCACATGAACATCGGTACAGCCAAGCCGTCTCCACAGGAACTGGCCCGCGTACGGCACCATCTGATCGATATCGCTGATCCGGACCAGCGCTTTGATGCCCAACAATATGCCAAAACGGCCCATGAAAAGATTATGGAACTTGTATCCCGGGCTGCCGTCCCCTTTGTTGTCGGCGGGACAGGGCTATATATCAAAGCGCTTGTGCACGGCCTGTTTATGGCCGCATCGGCCGATAATGATATACGCACGCGCTTGAAAGAGGAAGCACAAAGCCACGGGACCGATTTTCTCTACGAACGCTTGAGTCGTTGCGATCCTGATGCTGCTGCAAGAATAAAACCCCATGACAGCTACAGGATTGTCAGAGCCCTGGAAATATATCAATTAACCGGCAAAACGATCTCTGCATATCACCACGAACACAGGTTTCAAGATGAACCCTTCAGGGTTTTGAAAATCGGCCTTAACATGAACCGGGAGCTGCTTTATGACCGCATCAACGACAGGGTTGATGGGATGATAGCGGCCGGACTTGTTGATGAGGTTAAAGAACTCCTTGGCAAAGGATATGCACCGGACCTCAAATCGATGCGGTCTATCGGCTACCGGCATATGGTTGATTTTATTAAAGAACGTTTGTCATGGCACGAGGCTGTGCGCACTTTGAAACGGGATACCAGAAGATATGCAAAACGCCAGCTCACCTGGTTTAAGGCTGACGCCGACATTGTATGGTATACGCCCGGGCAATTAAGCGATATCAGCCGGTCAATTAAAAAATTCTTGCACCGGCCTTAGGTGTGCGTGCAAAGAATCCCCCGCAATGCGGGGCAGGCTTGGCACAGAAGACCAGGCTTTGCAGGACTAAATAAAAAATAAATGCTACCTTAATGGCTTGCGATGGAGTATTATCGCGCAACCGAGGTATCTAAAGTGAGTCTCTATCATGAAAATAGCCCTGGCACAAATCAATCCGATCATCGGCGACTTTAATCACAACTTCGCTAAAATACAACATTTTGCCGCGAAAGCAATCGAGTTGTCATGCGACCTGGTTGTCTTTTCCGAGCTCGTAATTACCGGGTACCCGCCGCGAGACCTGCTGGAGCGCAAAGATTTTGTCGCGGCCAATCTGGCCTGCCTGCAGCGGCTTATGACAGCAATTAGAGGTATCGGGGTCATCTGCGGCTTTGTTGAAAAGAATCCTACCGGCAAAGGTAATAATCTTTACAACGCGGCGGTACTGTTCGAAGACGGGAAAATACATCATAAGGTTTATAAAAGGCTTCTGCCGACATACGACATATTTGATGAACAACGTTATTTTGAGCCCGGCACGGAAAGTACGGTATTTACATATAAAGACCATTGTATCGGATTGACGATTTGTGAAGATGCCTGGAACGACGAAGATATTTTCAAAGAAAGAATCTACCCGGTCGACCCTGTTGCCCGTCTGATCCGGTCCGGTGCCGACTTGGTGATCAACGTTGCGGCCTCGCCTTATTATTTAGGGCATCAGCAATTTCGCTGCAATATGTTCAAGTCATTAGCCGTTAAATATAACGTGCCGTTTTTGTATACCAACCAGGTCGGCGGCAATGACAGTGTTCTCTTCGATGGAATGAGCACTGCATTTAATAAAAACGGGGAGTTGGCCGCCAGTGCCCGTGCTTTCGCAGAAGATCTGGTGGTCTTTGATTCGCAAGCTTTTAAACCATCCCCGGACAACCTTAGTCCGGTTGCAAGCTCTGACACCGAATCCATGCTGCAAGCCCTGGTCATGGGGACCCGCGATTATGTCACAAAGTGCGGGTTTTCAAAAGTTGTGGTGGGGCTGAGCGGCGGGATAGACTCTGCTTTGACCGCTGCTATTGCCGTGATGGCCCTGGGACGAGAAAACGTTGCCGCCGTATTTATGCCGTCTTTATACACATCCAAAGAAAACTATGCAGATACTGCCAAGCTTGCTGAAAACATGGGTATTGAGTACCTTAAGATACCCATAGACAGTATGTTCAAAGAATTTTTAAGGTTTATCTCACCGGATTTCAAGCAGAGCGACGTAGGCATTACCGAGCAGAACATACAGGCAAGAATCAGAGGCATTATCCTTATGGCCCTGTCCAATAAACACCGGTCTCTTGTTCTTTCTACGGGCAACAAGTCTGAACTGGCCGTCGGTTATTGCACGCTTTACGGCGACATGACCGGAGGGCTGGCCGTAATTTCAGACGTCCCCAAAACAACGGTCTATGATCTTGCCCGTTACATCAATCGGCAAAAAGAATGCATACCGCAAAGAATCATCGACAAGGCACCTTCAGCTGAACTCAAACCGGACCAAACCGACCAGGATGATCTGCCGCCATACGAGATGCTCGATGCAATCTTAAAAGGATATATCGAAGACCTTAAAGGTGTCCAGGAGCTGGTTGAAATGGGATTCAACCAAAGCATTGTGGAAGAAGTTATCTTAAAGGTTGACCGCAACGAATATAAAAGGCACCAGGCCGCACCCGGTTTGAAGGTGACATCCAAAGCGTTCGGCTGCGGCCGCAGGTATCCCCTGGCGCGGCGATATTAGGTAGCAAATTTACCCTGCCAGGAATCGCGAGCAGCCAAAGTTGCGTGAATCAAAGCGATTGTTTCCGTCTTTTTAAGGGACCACACAGGCGCCACCAGTTCTTGGGGATGAGGGTCCCCGGTCAGGCGCTGAATAACCATATCCTGCGGAATGCGTTCCAGAAACTCGCAAACAAGGTCAATATATTCTTGCTGTTCCAGGCATTTGTATGCCCCTTGCCCGTAAAGATCCGCCAGACTCGTTCCTTTAATAACATAAAGCAGGTGCAGCTTGATGCCGTCTATTCTAAGACCGGCAATGGCGTCTGCCGTGGCCAGCATGTGGTTTTTGCCCTCATGGGGAAGCCCCAAAATGACATGGGCGCATATTTTGATACCTCTGTTTCTGGTGGCATCAACAGCCTGTGCAAAACAGGTAAAGTCATGTCCCCGGTTAATAAAAGCCAGCGTTGTGTCGTGGGCCGACTGCAATCCGTACTCAATCCAGATCAAGCTATTTGTGCTATACTCCTGCAAAAGCGCCAAAACCGGCTCATCCACGCAATCCGGCCGGGTGCCGATGGACAAACCGACCACATCGTCCACCGCAAGGGCCTCTTCATACAGGCTTTTGAGCTGGCTTGTTGGAGCGTATGTATTTGAAAAAGATTGAAAATAAGCTATAAACTTTTTGGCCTTATAGCGCTTTGAAAGTGCCCGTTTGCCCTGAATGATCTGCTCGGTAATCGAAAGCCCGCGGGCACGGGCACCG
>JAQBHK010000346.1:0-27437 GCA_032127815.1 Desulfobacterales bacterium | reverse complement strand
ACAAGTTGTAGATTTTCCGAGACGCAATTACCGGTTGAAAAATAACAGTCTATACTATAGAGTAGGTAACCGTAAATTCATTTTATTTGATGGGAGGTCACGATGTTTCACAAAAGCGATAGTAGCGGTTACAAGCAGATGCTGGAAGGGATAGAGATTAAGACTCTGGTTTTTGGAGAAAAAACGCTTTTAACCGAATTCCGACTGGAAAAAGAGAGTAAAATACCCAGACACAGCCACCCGCATGAACAGACAGGATACTTGGTTTCAGGTCGAATGCTGCTTTTCATCGGCGAGGAAACTTTTGAGACCGAAGCGGGAGACTCCTGGAGCATTCCCGGAGATGTTGAGCATAGTGCTGAGATCATAGAGGATTCAATCGCTGTAGAGGTCTTTTCTCCGGTACGCGAGGAGTATTTGCCGGAAAACTTGACCTGATGCTATTCCGTATATTTTTTTGTAAAGATTATTGTATTAATAAACCGGCTAACAAACAATAGCATGGAGGAACAGGATGGGATTAATTCGCATCTATGACGGCTTTAATCGCTGTTTTTATTTCATCTAATACTTCTGTGGATACCGAGCCGGTCTTTTTTAAAAATCGCCTTATGGATACCGACCTGATCTGAAATGTGTCAATGGCAGATGGCTTTGCAAGGTTATTTTTGCTATCCGGTTTTATTCTTACCATCCATATAGCGCCATTAAAACGGGCTTTCCATTCTGTTATGGGCACAATAACTTTTAGGGGTAAAATTCCGATTGCATCGTCATTGATGATAACGACGGGCCGTTTCTTCTTGATTTCAGCTCCTACGGTGGGACTTAAGTTTATTTCCCATATTTCTCCCTGTTTCACAGGAAATCCTCACTGTCTAAATCAGTAAAAGTTGTTAATTCTTTATCTGTTGTATAATCAGAAAGAAGCTGCCGCGCTTTTTGGGCCATTTGGCTTTTTCGTTGCTTTGTTTTTAGCTCTTTAATAAATTGGCTAAGAGCTTCACGTACAATACTGCTCTGGTCTGTAAATCCCCATTGTCTATAATTTTCTAAAAATTGCTTTTGTTCAGAGCTAATCGAAATTTTTTTTTGCGTTAAAGTTGCCATAAAGGTACCCCCGCTGGTTCATATTTTAGATCCTAAATAGTATCTTACATAAGAGCCAAGGTCAATAAAAAAGCCCGGACTGGAACGTTTATGGGAACTCTCCAAAAAAGGGCGTTGTGTTTTGCTTGCCTCAGGGTTTGTTATAGATGAGGCAAAACGAAATCTTAGTGAGGCGCATCAATTGCAAAGACTTGAAGCCTGTTTATCAGATGTCCAATTAGTTCTTGAAGCGGATCCGACCATCAAATGCCCTCTGGACCTACCATGCTAACCCCTCTAAATCCTTTCCATAAACTAATATAATTTGACATACATTTTTTAATCAAAGATAATGTCTTAATACACTGTTTTTTTCGTATTATTTCGTATTATTTTTGAAGCGGTTATGATTGATCCATGCATCTTCGATCTGTGCTGAAAATTGATAAGCTATACCTCCTTACTGCGTAACCATTTAAAACTGCAATAAATAAAACCAAATATTAGCCCCACATCTAAAACAAATATTTTGATTATCAGACGCATCCGGGGATTTGAATAGATTGAAGTATAAAGCAAAAAAGCAGATAATGATTCCTGTTGGGGAATTTTATGTGTCAGCCGATTCCCGGGAAGAGTTATTTACGGTTGTCGGATCGTGTGTGGCGGTTATCCTCTATGATAATAAGAATCATATCGGCGGTCTGGTTCACATCGTCCTTCCCGGAAGAAGAGCATCACGACGAGCAGATGACGGCAGTACGTATTACGCCGATGCGGGCGTGCCGTTTTTGATTAACGCGATGGTTGCAGCCGGAGCACACAAAAAAAACCTTATGGCAAGTGTTATCGGCGGATCCTCACAACATACAAATTATAAAGAAAATACAATCGGCCGGCGCAATGCGGATGTTGCGATTGCCATGCTGCAAAAAGAAGGCGTTGATATACTAAATGAAAATGTGGGCGGAAGTTCCGGTTATAAAGTAGTTTTGGATGTTGCCACCGGCACGGTGGACGTTAAGAGAAGTTCTGCTGATCCTGTAATGCCTGCAGTTGAGCATGAAGCTTTTACAGAGCATGAAATAAGTCGTCTGATAGGGCAAATCGAGCGGTTAAAGCCCGATCCTGATACGGCCGGCAGACTGTTAAACGCGGTTCACGATCCCGGCAGCTCGATACAAAGTATTCAAAATATTATATCAGAGGATTTTGTGTTGGCATACCAGATTCTCAGAATGTGCAACTCGTCCTACTACGGATTTCCTCAAAGAATATCATCTTTTCCCGATGCAACCAGATTGATAGGCATGCATCAATTCAAACTGGTGTCTGTTCTGGCCGTCAGCATGCGACAACAGGATACCGCTGCGGTATATTTTAATCTGCCTGCAGAAAAATTCAGCAGGCATTCCCAGGCGACGGCTTTGATCGCCCGATGCCTGGCACTGCGCGTATCAAGGGATCTGAGCGAAGAGGCGTATACCGCCGGATTGCTCCACAGCATCGGCAAACTGGGCACAGCCCTGTTGATCTTCAAAGACGGCAAGGACGATTTTTCTGAAATAGATCCAAATGTGCTTGACAAATATTCCAGCAAAGTTGCGGAAATTATTCTCGCAAAATGGAACATCCCCGCTAAAATAGTAAGGGCGGCGGCGGCTTTTGGGAATCCGCCGGCGGGATCTTCAGATCATCACAAACTAACGGCAACAATTCATGTAGCCTGCGGGCTTAGCCATCTGTTGGGGATTGGTATCGGCGAAAAAACATGTACAGGCAATCTATCCCGGAGCGCTTTGTCGCAAATGAATCTTTCCGACGGTCCTGAACCGGTCCTGCCGGATATTTTAAAGGCATTGAACGCTGCCGGACTGATAGAAAGAGTTGAAAGTAAAGAAGAAAATCAATATTGATATGAACAGCGAGCTTCAAAAAATATTGGGCTATTTAAAGCAGAAAAGGGGTTTTGATTTTTCCGGCAACCGTCCTGCCATGATCGAGCGCAGGATAAGTAAAAGACTGGCAGCTACGCAAAGCACAAATTACCCTGATTACTTAAGCTTTCTTAAAGTTCACCCCCGGGAACTTGACAGCCTGATAGATGTATTAACCATCAACGTCAGCCGGTTTTTCCGGAACACTTTAACCTTTGAATATATGGCCGACAGGGTTCTGCCGGCCATTGTTGCGCAAAAAGCGGAAACCTTTGACACCTCACTCAGAGTCTGGTCGGCCGGTTGTTCAACAGGCGAAGAGCCCTACTCTGTCGCCATCCTGATCAATGAACTGATTGAAAAAGAGAAACTCAATCTGAATCTGAACATTTTTGCCACGGATATTGATGCAGGCGCCTTGCAAAAGGCCCGGGCGGGAGTTTACCCTTTCGAGAGCATTAAAGGTATTAAATACCGTCTTTTGAAAAAATATTTTAGCATAGATGACGAATCTTATTTGCTGAGCCCTGAAATAAAGGCGTTAGTGACTTTCCTGGTTTATGACATGCTTGACAAAAAGACGCAGGTACCCCCGCAAAGCGTGTTTGGGAACTTTGACCTGGTGCTGTGCCGTAACGTTTTAATATACTTTCAAACGGAATGCCAGGAGACAATCTTTGACAAATTGCACCGCTCCCTTGCCAAAAACGGGTACCTGGTATTAGGGGAAGCGGAAAATCCGCTAATCAAATATCAAAGATATTTTATAAAGGCGAATGAATGTTGCCATGTATATCGGGTATCATAGTTAATCAAAGGAGTCTTAGCAATGGATATGCTGAACAGAATAACCATTAAGAGCAGAATGGTTCTTAACCTTGTCCTTATGGTGCTTCTTTTTGTTTTTTTGGGTCTGTTTTCAATCACCCAGATGAATAAGCTGGGAGCACTGACATCCGCCTTGTATGAACACCCCTTAAAGGTCTCCAGTGCAGCGTGGAGGACTAAAGCAGGCGTTTTGAGAATGCATCGGAGCATGAAAGATGTGGCCATGTCTCAAGATGATTTTGAAACCAACACGGCCATTCAGGCGGTTCTGGCAGAAGAGAAGCTTGTTTATGAAAATCTTAGCATCGTCCAAGAACGCATTTTAGGCCCGGAGGGCAAAGCGCTGGTGCAGGAAACCATCGATCTGTTTGCCGGCTGGAAACCGATCAGGGTCGAAGTCGAAAAACTTGCCTTAAAGGGGGAGCGGGAGGCCGCCGGCCGCATAACCCGCAGCAAGGGGGCCGACCATGTCGCCGGCCTGGAACGCAAGATGGTTGAGCTGACTTCCTATGCCGACAACAAAGCCGACGACTTTATGAAGGATGCCCAAGAGATTCAAAGCCATGTTTTCAAGAGTACGAGTATTATCATCGTCGCGGCGGCCTTGATATCATTGCTGATTACCCTTTTCATGACGGCCAGCATTCTGTCCAGCGTGTCGGCTCTCAACGATACCATGGCCGGCATCACCGCCACCGGCAGTCTCGTCCAGGCCAGGCTGACCGGGAACAACGAAATTACACAGATGTCCCGGCATTTCAACGCGCTGGTCGCAAGGTTGCAGAAACAGTTCTGGCTCCGGGACGGTCAGAATGCCGTTAATCAGGAATTGTCCGGTGAACTCTCTTATGATGAGCTTGTCACCAGAAGTATCAATTTTGTATCAAGGTATGTGGATGCCTGCACCGGAGCGCTTTACACGTATAGCCCAGATCATTCTTTGTGCGAGCTGAAGTCATCATTTGCTTTTGTTGAACGGAAGTATCTTTCTAACGAATTTAAACTTGGTGAAGGGATTGTGGGTCAGGTGGCCGTTGAAAAGAAACCCATTCTGCTTACAAACATAACCAGAGAAGAGGCCGTCGGAGCCACCGGGACCGTGAGTGAGCCGCCTAAGAGCATCTACGCCCTTCCATTGTTACATGAAAAAGAGCTGTACGGCGTATTGGAAGTCGCTTCGTTCGAAGATATCGATAATGTCAAAAGGGAATTTTTGGATTCGGCTGCCAACATTATTTCCGTATCCCTCTTCACCGCATCCCAGAATGAACGGATCAAAGGACTATTAGAATCGACCCAGAAGGCCAACGAAAAATTACAGGCCCAGACAGATGAACTGCAGGCCCAGACAAATGAATTACAAGCCCAGTCAGAGGAATTGCAGGCCCAGTCAGAGGAACTCCAGGAGCAGAACATGGAACTGGAAACTCAGAGAGAGCAGGTTGAAGAGGCCAACCGCTTAAAGAGCGAGTTTTTGTCCAATATGAGCCACGAGCTCAGAACCCCGCTTAACTCCGTCATGGCGCTTTCCCGGGTGCTCATCATGCAGGCCAGGGAGAAACTCTCCCAAGAAGAGGCCCATTACCTTGAAATCATCGAACGCAACGGCAAACAACTCCTTAATCTCATCAATGACATCCTCGATCTTTCCAAGATAGAAGCCGGCCGGATGAATGTCAATCCCAGGCTTTTTTCACCGAAATCTACCATCGAAACGATTTTAGAGAGCCTTGAAACGCCGGCAGAAGATAAAGGCATTGAAGTCATTCAAAAAATCCCTGATGATCTGCCCAAGATTGAAAGCGATGAATCCAGGGTTCATCAGATTTTGCAAAATATTATCGGGAATGCCGTCAAATTCACAAACCAGGGGAGTGTGACCGTTTCAGCCTCTAATGATGCGCAAAAAATCCATATCAGGATCAAAGATACCGGCATCGGAATATCAGAAAAAGACCGGCGCCATATCTTTGATGAGTTCCGGCAGGCTGACGGCAGTTCCGCCAGACTGTTCGAAGGCACAGGTCTTGGACTTACCATTGCCTACAAGGCGGCCAAGATGTTAGGCGGGGACATATCTGTTGAAAGTGCTTTAGGCCGGGGCGCCACCTTTACAGTGACCCTGCCGATAAAATGGGCGGGCCCGGCCCAGATCTATGAAGCGGAAGCTGTAGCACTACTTGCTCAAATTTCACCGGAACATACCAAAACACGGACCCTTGCCAAAGACGCCAGGATCTTGCTGGTGGAAGACAACGAAGCTGTACATATTCAAGTCAAGGCCGTGCTCGAAAGTGAAAACTATATTGTGGATGTAGCCGAAAACGGGCAGAAAGCCATCGAGTATGTCAGACATACGATTCCGGACGGCATTATTCTGGATTTAATGATGCCGGGAGTTGACGGTTTTGAAGTACTGGAAAAGATTCGCAGTACCGCAGCCACCGCCGGGATACCGGTTCTGGTTCTGACCGCCAAGGACTTAACGCCCGACGATCTAAACAAGCTTAGCGCCAATAACATTCAGCAGTTGATTCATAAAGGCGACGTCGACCGCCAAAGCCTGCTGTTCAAGATCGGGCTGATGCTCGGCTCACAACCGGCGTTAAAACCCCGGGAAAAGATTTTGCGGCCGGCGGTTAAAATAAAGCCGTTGCCCAAAACAAGCATTGCAGGAACAGCCACCGTTTTAGTGATTGAAGATAATCCTGATAATCTGATCACAATCAAAGCCGTGCTCCAAAGCAAATACAACATACTTGAGGCCGCCGACGGAGAAGAGGGCCTCAAAACAACCCTTTCGGAAAAACCCGATTTAGTGCTGCTTGATATGTCACTACCCAAACTGGACGGCTTTACGGTTGTTAAAAAGATTAAAGAAGATCAAAAAGCCCAACATATTCCGGTCATTGCCTTGACTGCCCGCGCTATGAAAGGGGACCGGGAAAAGATTTTAGAGGCCGGGTGTGATGATTATATTTCCAAGCCGATTGATCCGGGAAAAATATTAGAAAAAGTCGACAAATGGCTGGGGGGATAGTTGCGGGTTGCGGGTTGCGGGTTGCGGGTTTAAAGGGGGATAGGGTAGCCATGAAAAGTTACAGGGACTTGGAGATCTATAATCTATCATATGAGTTAGCAATTAAGATCCATAAGATGTCATTAAAGCTCCCAAAATATGAATTGTTTGAAGAAGGAAGTCAAATAAGACGATCATCAAAAGGGATCACTTCGAATATAGTTGAGGGGTATGGGCGGAGACGATATAAAGCCGACTTTGTTAAATTCCTGATCTACGCACACGCATCGTGTGATGAAACGATTCTTCATATAAATTTTCTAAACGATACACATGAACTCGACAAAAACGAAGTTATGTTTTTACTTGAGTCTTACGAAAAGTTAAGCAAGAAAATCAACAAATTTGTAAAATATGTTGAAGAAGAATGGAAGTAGCCCAAACCTGCAATCTGGAACGTGCACCTTGCAACCCGAATGAAGTGAGGAACAAGCCATGCCAAAAATTCTGGTGATTGACGATAAAAAGGACAACCTGATTGCGGTTTCAGCCTTACTAAAGAATTTAGTTTCTGATTGCACAACGATAACAGCGCAATCCGGAGCCGAAGGTATAAAAAAGGCACAGACAGAAATGCCCGACACGATTCTGCTCGATATTAAAATGCCTGAAATGGATGGTTTTGAGGTATGCAGGGCACTCAAAAAAGATAAGAATACAACGCGTATCCCGATTATTATACTTACGGCCATAAAGACCGACTCTAAAAGTCGAGTAAAAGCATTAGAGACCGGTGCGGATGCATTCCTGACCAAACCGATTGAGGAGACTGAGCTGGTCGCTCAGGTTAATACGGCCCTGCGTCTTAAAAAGGCAGAGGACTTTTTACGCAAAGAAATAGATTTATTGGAGGTTTTGGTAAAGGAACGAACCAAGGCACTGCAAGAGAGCGAAAACCGTTATCGTACCTTTTTCGAGAAAGGGCCGGATGGTGTTGTGATCCTGGACCCGGAAACCGCTCAACCCATCGAGTTTAATAATCAGGCCTGTCGACAGTTAGGCTATTCGCGGGAGGAGTTTGCGCTGTTGCGCATTCCTGATATCGAAGTTAAGGAAACAGCCGAAGAAACCCAGGCTCACATTCGGAAAATACAGCGCGAAGGGTACGGCGATTTTGAAACCCTCCAGCGCACCAAGCAGGGTGAAATCAGGCATGTTCATGTAACGGCACAGGTGATTGAGGTCGCAGGAAACCCTGTTTACCACTGCATTTGGCGCGACATCACCGAGCGCAAACAGGCTGAAGAAAAAATCAAGGTATCACTCAAAGAGAAAGAGGTGCTCCTGAGTGAAATCCACCATCGGGTCAAAAACAACATGCAGGTCATCACCAGTTTGCTCAAGCTGCAAGCCGACAAAATTGAAGACAAAAAGTATGCTGACATGTTGCAGGAGAGCCAAAATCGTATAAGATCCATGGCGCTTATTCACGTGCAACTCTACCAGTCCAAGGACTTCGCTAACATCGACTTTGGTGAATATATTAAAAGCCTTGTAGATGAATTGTTTGTATCATATGGGATTGATACAAACAGAGTAAAGCTGAATATTGAGATCAAAGATGTTTCGTTCGACCTTGAAAATGCCATTCCCTGCGGATTGATTATCAATGAATTGGTTTCTAATTCCTTAAAACATGCATTTCCCCAAGGAAAAGAAGGGAAAATTAATATAAGCCTTCGATCATTCAATGAAGATGATTTTGAGTTGTCAGTCAGTGATGATGGTGCAGGTATTCCTGAAGACCTTGATATAGAACAACCGGATACAATGGGATTCAACCTGGTCAAAGTGTTAGCCGGACATCAGCTTGATGGAAAAATTGAGCTAAATAGAACAGAAGGAACCCAATTTAAAATCAAGTTCAAAAGAACCGCATATAAACCGAGGATATGATTGTTGATTGGCGATTGGTGATTGGCTTTGGATTGTTGATTGTTGATTGTCGATTGATGATTGGGGATTGGCGATTGTTGATTGGCGATTGGCGATTGGCGATTGTTGATTGGCGATTGTTTATTGGCGATTGGCGATTGTTGATTGCGGATTTGGAAATTGGGATTTTGGGTTTAAATAGGGCGTAAAAATGAATGCAGCACAGATGAAACTGAGAGGATGGTATGAGAACTTTATCTATAGATTGCCCCACGATGAAATAGTGGCAATATTTACCAACGAGACGGATAACAAGCAAGCCGAGGAAGCGCTGAAGGATAGTGAGGAACAATTAAAGCAAGACTTTCAAGGCATTAGAATCATCGCTATGTCAGGAGGCGGGCGGCTAAATCCAGGGCAATATTTGAGTATGGCAAAAAGATGGGTCTAAAAATGCGACAAACCACCGTTACCATTTCCGAAGAGAACGATACGGCTGCCCGTATTGAAGGCGCTCGACAACTCGGTGTGCAGCCGGATGAAGTAACGGTCGTTCAGGCTGATAAAGCAAATTATATTGTTTCAATCAAGAACGCACCTGGTCAATTCGATATTTTCATCTGGCAGGATAAGATGGGTGCTGCTATCAGGACAATAACGCCGCCGCTGGGCAACGGCAAACCGCTGACAGCGGAGGATATTAAAAACGCGCTCGCCGATCTGAACATCGTTGTTGGAATAAATATTCAGGTAATAGAGAATATTGTTTCTGAAGTTATAGATACCGGTACTCCGAGGAACAATATCCAGGTTGCGGTCGGTGAACCTGCCAAAAATGGAAAAGACGGCCGCATCGAGCTGAAAATTGGTCGGGATGCGGTCAACAAGGATCCTGATGCCAATAGTATGGTTAAACAAGGCCAGATTGTTGCCGTCAGAGTTCCCGCCACAAAAGGAGAGCCGGGCAGAAACATTTTGGGTGAAGAAGTACCTGCCAAGGATGGTAAGGACGTCAATTTTGCCGCTGGAGACAATGTGATCAGCACTGCAGATGACAGTACCTTTATCGCGGCCTTATATGGTCAGGCACGGTCAACCGCCCAGGACGTGTCAGTAACAAACCTGGTCACGGTAGACAAACCCGGAATGTGGGCCCAAATGTCCATATTCCCCACACTGGCAGACAACAGCAAGCTTACACCCGTATACGTGTACGCAACGCTGGAACAGAACGGTATTGTTCACGGTATCAAAGAGGATTTGATCAAAAAGGTTATTAAAGCGGGTGAACCGGTTCGGAATCTTACAGTCGCCGAGGCAACACCTGCTAAAGACGGTGTCGACGCCCGCATAGAATTCAAATTCCGGCTTAATGGTGATGATCCGGAAACCATCGCTGCCGCAAGACAAGCCGGCAGTCTGCAGGCATCAAGCATTTTCAAGGAGATGGTTACTGCCGGTGATGTTCTGGCGATTAAAATCCCTGTGGAAAAGCCTGTGCACGGAAGTACCGTATTGGGAGATACCCTTATCGGTGCCGAACCTAAGGACAAACAGGTAACCGCCGGGACCAATGTCGCTGCTGCCGATAACGGCTTGACATACGTCGTGGCCGAGGGTGTGACCGTGGCCTACGCGGATTACGTGGATGGCAGATTGTGTGCTGACGAGCCGTTGCTGGTACCGGAAGATAAGTTAAGAGTCTATCTGTCCGTCCATCCTCCGTCGGAATCGGGCAGGATGCTTACCATGGAGCTGGTTGAAAAATTACTCTCCGACCGCGGAATAATCCAGGGGGTCGACTTGAACCCTGTTGAGCAGGTGTTGAGCGAGGTTGCCTCAGGAAACATGCCGATTCACGATGTCGTTGTCGCGGAGGGGATAGCACCTGAAAGGGGAGAGGACGCACGCATAGAACTCAAGTTTCAACAAGAGAAAATTGCGGGAACAATTGATGAACGCTCCGGGAGCATCGATTATAAAAAACGCGGATCAATACAAAACGTTAAAGCTAAAGATGTATTGGCGGTCAAGACTCCGTTGACGCATGGGAAAGAAGGGGTTAACGTGTTCGGCGATATCATCATTGCCGAGCCCGGTACCGACAAAGTCCTCACTTCGGGCAGTAACATTGAGGTCTCAGACGATGGACTTATCTTTACATCAGAAATCGACGGTATGGTCATGCTTACGCCAGACAACAAAATATGGGTTTCCAAACAGTACGAAGTACATGGTGATGTGGATTATTCAACCGGCAACCTGTCAATGGAAGTGTCACTTGATATCAAAGGTTGGATCCATGCGGGATTCGATGTACGTGCCAACGATGAGATTAGCGTCGGAGGCGGCATTGAAGATGCTACCGTCAAAGCCGGTGGAGATATCTATATACACGGCGGGATCATCGGTTCAGGAGAAGGAAGCGTGCACGCCGGTGGAAATCTAACAGCCCGCTTTTTTGAAAATGCCAGGGTTCATGCTGACGGCAATATATTCGTACGCGATGATATATTGCGAAGTACTGTATCGGCCAATGGCAGCATCATCGTGACTGAAGGAAAGGGTCGTATAAGGGGTGGTTTTGTTGAGGCCGCCGGGGGTATCGAAGTTAATGAGATAGGATCAGATGCCGGCGTCAAAACACGCGTGAGCGTCGGAATGGAATCAAAGGCTCGTAAGCTTTTGATTGATGTTACAAAAAGGTTGACGGATTTCAAACGTAAGAGGGCCAATATGGACATGATTTTAGCCCAACACGTAAAAACACACAAAATGAAAGCACTTCCCCAAGAGGCATCCCGTAAGCTTGGCATGCTGGCTAAACTCAGGCGTGAGATCGTGAGGAAAGAAACCAGGATAATCAAATACAGGAAAGCACTGGCACAAAAACTGTCTGAAACCGAGATCGAACCGGTGGCAGTGAAGGTGAAAAAAATCGTGTATTTTGGGACGACCGTAGTCGTATGCGGTTACGTCTATCTCGTCAAGGAAGATATCAGAGGAAAAGTGATGTTTGTTTTGAATGCAAAACAACAGTCAATAGAGCTTGTAGAATGATGTGTTATACGGAGGGAAAATAACATGGATGCAATGAAATTGAGGGCCAAGGATCTTATGCAGACCGACGTCAAGACGGTCCATAAAGATTTAACGTTGTTGGCAGCCGCTAAAATGATGCGCGCTTTGGGAGTATCGAGTCTCGTCGTTGAACCTGATGACGATCAAGATGCCTTCGGTATGATAACTCGAAAAGATATCGTTGAAGCGATTATCATGGACGCAAACGGATGGGTGTCGCTCACGGTCGATGACGTGATGACCAAACCGGCGATCACCACCAACTCCAGCTTGTCGATCTCAAACTGCCATCAGTTGATGCGTATGGTCGGTGTAAGAAGATTGCCCGTGGTCGACGGAAACAATCTGGTCGGTATTATAAGTAACTCAGACATCTTCGTGAAACTGGCCGAGAATATTTCCTGACAGTCTGTGCGACCGGAGATCACAAAAAAAGAGAATATGTGAATCCGAAACAACGTGTTTGTGGCGGAACCCAGTTTAAAATCAAGTTCAAAAGAACCGCATATAAACCGAGGATATGATTGTTGATTGATGATTGGGGATTGGCTCTGGATTGATGATTGGGGATTTTGGATTTATTTTTCTCTTTGCTGTTTTTTATCTAAAATTGGCAGAATACCTTCAATCAACAATCAACAATCGACAATCGAGTGAGGGATTCAACCATGGGAAAAGCACAAATTTTGATAGTGGAAGATGACGGCATTGTCGCATTGGACATCGAAAGCCGTTTGAAAAAACTTGGATATTCTGTATCCGGTGTCGTAAATTATGCTGAGAAGGCCATTGAAAATATTGAAGTTCATAACCCTGATTTGGTGTTGATGGATATTGTGCTCAAGGGTGAGATGGACGGGATTGAAACTGCCGAAATCATTCGGTCTCGCTTCGATATTCCGGTCGTTTTCCTGACCGCCTATGCTGACGAAGAAAGGTTTGAGCGGGCTAAGTTTACAATGCCTTTTGGCTATATTCTCAAACCATTTCAGGATAAAGACCTTAAGATCACCATCGAGATGGCTCTCTACGTTGCGAAAGTAAATGCCGAGCGCAAGCAGGCCGAGGAAGAGAAAAACAAACTCCGGACTCAATTGCAGCAAGCCCAGAAGATGGAATCTATCGGTACGTTGGCAGGAGGTATCGCCCACGATTTTAACAACATACTTTTCCCAATTATTGGGTATGCAGAAATGGCGCTGGAAGATACATCCGAAGGCAGTCCACTTCGCAATAGCATCAATGAAATTTTACACGGAGCCAAACGTGCCGGGGATCTGGTTAAACAGATTCTCACGTTCAGCCGTCAGGCTGATCAGGAGTTGAAGCCGCTGCGGGTTCAACTGGTTATAAATGAAGTCTTAAAGCTGGTAAGATCTTCCTTGCCGTCAACCATCAAAATCAACAAATATATCAGCAATAAATGTGGTTTAGTTATAGCAGATCCCACCCAGATTCATCAGGTAGCCATGAACCTGATCACGAATGCCTATCACGCCATGGAGGAGACCGGCGGCGAACTTGAAGTAACCCTAAAAGAGGTTGAGTTAGATGTCGAGGATTTAAGAGATCCTGTTATGATTCCTGGGGCATACGTTTGCTTGACAGTGACTGATACTGGTCCGGGCATCGATCCGTTGATAATTGATCGCATCTTTGTTCCTTATTTCACCACTAAAGGTAAAGACAAGGGCACCGGACTGGGCCTTGCGGTAGTGCACGGCATCGTCAAAAGCTGTAAAGGGGATATAAGGGTTTATAGCGAACCGGGCAAGGGCACTGCAATTCATGTTTATTTGCCTGCAATCAAAACCCTGGCGGTCACAGAGGAGGCTGAAGCCCTCGAACCGGTTCAAAAAGGTACGGAGCGAATACTGCTTGTCGATGATGAAGACCAGATTGTGCGCATGGAAAAGCAGATGCTGGTGCGATTAGGCTATAGTGTTACGGAAAGAACCGGCAGTATTGAAGCTTTAGAGGCGTTTCGAACAGCCCCTGACAAGTTTGATCTTGTCATAACGGATATGACCATGCCGAACATGACCGGTATTCAGCTTTCACAAAAATTATTAACAATAAGACCGGACATACCAATCATTATTTGTTCCGGTTTTAGTGAGCAAATTAGTGCCGAAAAAGCGAAGGCGCTGGGAATCAGCGGATTTGTTATGAAGCCGGTGATTATGAGGGCGCTTGCCCACATAATACGGAAAGTGCTCGATCAAGAATAAAATACTTTAGCATATAATCTTTTCAACGGTTTCGTATACATTTCAGCCCTTCACCGTTAACAACAGCCAGCGCCTCCATTTAAACTCTTGCTTTGACACACTGTTTAAAAAGCTCTTGGGCTTGTTCGTGATCCGGGGCGATCTTTAACAATCTCTTCAAGGCTTTTTCAGCCCAAATAGGCTTGCCTATCGTCATATAATCTTGGGCCAGGTGGATTTTGATCTCCAGGTTTTCCGGATCGGATTTTTCCGCTTCATTTAAATATGGCAGTGCCTTATTGATATCGCCTGCAGCTTCCCAGGTTTTTCCCAGCTTAAAAAAAAGATCCGTTCGCTGCGGCAGCTGCTTGACAAGACCCTCTAAAAGGGAGGCGGCATATTCGTTTGCTCCGTTCTCAATACAGAAATCGGCGACTTCCTCCCGCAGTTCTACCCGTTGCCATGCCAAGATGAAAGCTTCCTTAAATATCCGCATGGCTCTTGGGATCATTTTCTTTTGAATCAGAGTTTTTCCAAAGTTAATCCCCCGATACAGGTGGCGGGGGCTGATCTGCATGGCTTTTTCAAAGTAGTAGTGCGCATTTTCGATATTATTCAGTTTTAAATACAGCTCTCCAAGATAATGACACGCAATCACATCCAGATCATTCATCTTGGCGGCCTGCAACAACCATTGCTCAGCCTCTTTCAACGCATCTTTTTTAAAATAAAAATAGCCCAGTTCACGAATCGGTTTTGATGAATCCGGCTCCGCTTCCATTGCCAGCATGGCTTCATTGATGGCCCCATCGAGATCGCCCTCTTCTTCAAAACCCCTGGCTTTTTTGAGATGGGCTACGACCGGAGGAGGATTGTTGGCCTTTGCAACGACATTCGCAATTTTTGCCTCTAATACCTTGATGGAAAAGGGCTTTAATATATAGGCATCAATATAGGATTCAGCAGCCTCGGCCACAAAATCTTGAAACGCCTGGGCCGTGATCATAATGGCCGGTATATCTCTCAGACTGCGGTCCTCCCGCATCTGACTTAATGCTTCGCCGCCGGACATCTCGGGCATATTGTAGTCCATCAAGACGATCTCGATCGGCTCATTGCGCAAGATCTGCAAAGCTTGATTGCCGTTATGGGCATAGAAAAATTTTTTCCCATACCCAATGGTCCGCATCATTTTATGCAGTGATCTGCACATGGTGATGATGTCATCAACAATCAGTACGGTCATGTCGTTTAAGTCTATCATATCTTGTTTTCCGTTATGGCCTTTCCCGATATTCAGATCCATAAGCTATCTGCTTTCTTTTCACTCCCGCCACAAATCCGGTTAGCAGCCGCTAACTCTTTGCCAATAGACACTGTCAAGATTATACCATCGATGATTTGGTTTGTACACCATGCATCTTTAAAGTCACCGTAACCCTAGCCTACCAATTCCTCGATGGCCTCGAGCAGTTCCTGTCTCTCAAAGGGCTTGGACAGGGTTCGCTGGGCACCGAGAAGCTTGCTCTGGTGCAAAAAATCATGATCTATCTTCTTGCTGCCGCCGGACATCGCAATTATCTTGACATCCGCATAGTCCCGTCTGAGTTCCATGATGGTCTCTAAGCCCTCTTTGCGCGGCATAAAAATGTCGATAATGATAAGGTCGGTCGGTTCCAGGCGGTACAACTTCATCCCCGCCTCGCCGTCAGGGGCCTCCAGAACCTTATATCCGGCTACCTCCAGCATTGCTTTGAGCATTTTTCTAAGGTTGTCGTCATCTTCCATTATGAGAATGCTAAACATAACTATTCCTTTCTGGTGAATATTGACCCAGGATTAAAGATTTGAATTCATGCATTGCTTCCATCATTCACCCGCTATTTAAGTTTCAATTTTCAACTACCGGCAGATACACCTCAAAACGGCTGCCCTTCTCAGGCTCGCTGTCCGCGGTGATAAACCCTTCGTGGCTTTTGACAATCCCGTGAACCACTGCAAGCCCCAGGCCGGTTCCCCGGCCTACATCTTTGGTTGTAAAGAAAGGCTCATAGATGCGCGCAAGAACTTTCAAAGACATACCGCAGCCTGTATCACTAACCATCAATTTCAGGTAAGTTCCCGACCGGACTCCCTCACGGCTTGCCGTTTCATCATCCACCTCAACCTCTGAAAGATGCACCCCGATCTCCCCATTGTTTTCTCCGATGGCATCGCCGGCATTTATACCAAGGTTCATTATCACCTGTTTTATCTTGCCGGAATCGGCCAGGATATTGCCCGACGCGGCTTCGATGTTCCGATGGACATGGATGTTCGCCGGCAAATACGATTGCAGCGTTTGGATCGATTCTTCCACAATGGGGGCGAGCCTAACCGGTTTGCGACCAGCCTCAGGCGTACGGGCAAAGTCCAAAAGCTGCCGTACCAGGTCGGTGGACCGATAGCAGGCCTCCATGACTCCCTCAAGATACTCCCGGGGCCGGCTACCTTCAGGGATATCGACCCTCAGCATCTCGCCATAGCCAAGCATGGTGGCAAGCAGCGAATTGAATTCATGCGCAATCCCTCCGGCCAGCACACCGACGGACTCCATTTTTTGGGCCCGCTGAAGGTGCTGTTCCATGGCCTTGATTTCCGTAAAATCCCTGAAAACAGCATGCTTTGAAATCGAACCATCCGCATGCCGTATGGGTGAGTTGGCAACATGGTAATGGCGGGAATCTTTGGGACTGACCAGTTCATAATTGACATGTTCACCCTGCAGCACTTTACGCCAGACGCACCAGGGACATTTGGTCTCACGCGCATGCAATACTTTAAAACAAGCTTCCCCGGTCGCATCGCGTCCGGTTCTTTTGATCATCGCCGGATTCATAAATTCTATGCGAAAATCAGACGAGCAGATATACATGGCATCATCCATGACATCCATCATGGAGCGATAGCACTGTTCACTCGCACGCAGGGTCCTATCCGCTTTATGTTTATAAAGCGCTATTTTTAAAGCAGCGTTTAAATCTCTATCTTCAAAGGGCTTTAAAATATACCCGTAGGGCTGAGTCAGCTTGGCTTGCTCCAGCAGCTTCTCCTCAGCATAAGCCGTCAGATATACAATCGGGATATCGAATTTAGAGTTGATCCGGGCGGCAGCTTCAATGCCGTTCATCGCACCCTTGAGCATGATATCCATCAACACCAAATCGGGGGGGCTACTTTTCACCTTTTCAATCGCTTCCTCTCCCGAAGGTACGCTGGCCGAAACGCCAAAGCCCAGCCCCACAAGCCTGTTTCGGAGGTCTAAGGCCAAAATCCCGTCATCTTCCACTATCAATATTTGTGCTTTTGCCATGGTTTAATCCTTTTGGTTCTTTATACTTGAAACTTGAAACTTGAAACTTGAAACTTGAAACTCCTGTCTCCAATCCCCAATCATCAATCCAGAGCCAATTCCCAATCATCAATCGACAATCAACAATCCAAAGGCAATCGACAATCAACAACTCGCCTCATATCCCAGGTCGTTGTTTCAACTTGTTAAACGTGACACAAAATTGAGTCCCATGCTCTCTTTTTACCTCGATTTTGCCGCCAAGTTGATGTTCCACCAGTACCTTGACCAGTTCCAGGCCGATTGATTTAGTATTTTCATAATCCGGGCTTGAGGCCATACCGATGCCGGTATCGATGACTTTCAGCTCAATTTTATCTCCATCAATTGCACGCAGGACAACTTTGATTTCCCCTTTGCCGCCATTTGGAAAGGCATGTTTTAAGGCATTGGAAATCAGTTCATTGACAATCAAACCGCAAGGAATGGCATTCTCAAGGTCAAATAAACATTCTTCAACGTCGGTCTTCAGTCTGATGTTGCCGCTATTAACACCGTGTGCAATGAACAGGCTCTTTGCAAGGCTGTCTACATAGTCACCAAAGTCAATGTCGGCAAAGCCCTTGGATTGATAAAATCTCTCGTGAATCATTGCCATCGATCTTATCCGTTCCTGGATCTCCTTCAACATATCCGTATAGGTTTTGTCTTTGATTTTACCGGCCTGAAGCTGGAGCAGACTGATAATGACCTGCATATTGTTTTTGACGCGGTGATGGACTTCCCGCAGAAGCACTACTTTCTCATTGAGCGCTGACTTGATTTGTTTTTCCATCTGTTCGCGTTCATATATTTTTAACTCCATCTGTTCATTTGCCTTCAACAATTTCCTGGTACGCTCTGCAACTTTTGATTCTAAAAGCCGATAAGCGTCATTAGATCTTGCAGCCAAAGCATTAAAACTGTCAGTCATAATGCTTATTTCATCATTCCCTTCTACTTCGACAGGATTGATTGACGCGTTCCCCTCCAGGATAACGGTACTTTTAAAATGCTGTGCAATTTTGGATAGACGATTTATTATTACAAGCCTTAACACAACGGTTAGCGACATAAAGAGTGCCAAAAGAGCAAACCCCAGCACTACAAAATTATTCACTGTCTCAGACAGAATGCTTTTATTCATTTTGTCGAGGGGAATTGCGATGGTGTCAAGACCAATCACTTTACCAAGGAGAAGATGAAAACCTGCTGCGGAGCCATAAGTTTTTTTCAATGATTCCGGCGCATCAGCAGGATCGCCATGACAATAAAGACAGGCTTTTTCCATTCTCCTCGCGCTGAATGTCGCAATGTATGGTTTACCGCCCATGGCAATCTCGCCCGTCCAGATCTTTTTATGAGGATTTTCGTTAAAATACTTAATCATATTAAGTTCCTCGGGGCCTGCCTGGTTGACGGGGTTTCTTGGATTTTCAGCCGAAAATTTGATGATGTAATCCGGAAACTTTTTTCGAACCTTTTCAAATATGCTGCGCGCAACAAAGCTGGTAGACATAGTTTCCGGTATGAACTCTCCTTCGGCAACCAAAGTATACATCAGCGGGCGAACCTTTTCGGCCACATACTCACGGATTGCAAGATCAAAATTCAACCCCAGGGAGAGTTGTTGTTTTGTCAAATTCTCCATACTGGCAGTAATCAGTTCATAGGTACTGAAAAGAATAAGCGCTGAAAAAATGATGATAATTATGCCCACCGAAAATAATAATTTAGTCTTTATGCTTTTCACTTTTTTACCTTTACAACCTCTGCCGTTATCATTCCTTCCTGGCCCATTGATATTTTGAATTCATATTTTCGACCATTTTTTTTAAAACAGCGGCAACGTCCATAAAATCACCGTCCGCATAACTTACAAAGCGCGGATATAACTTGTGTCCCATTGAAACCGTGCGAGCTTCCCGATCCGGCAAAATAAGAATGATTGGAATCTCTTTCAGCCGATCTTTCAAATTTAACAGCTCCGACAACTCTTTTTGGGTTGCAGCCATAAGCACGGCGATATTCCCATAATACGGGAGCCGGCAAAGTCTGCTGCCAAGGCTTGCATCCGACGTAAAGATTTCAGGCTGCAGCTCAAGCGCCAAGGCCTCGATTGCACTTTCAAGGCGCTTTCCAGCCCTGGTTGAGCCTTTTGCATATAAAAGCAAATTCATATTGTTGGCGTTACCTTTCTGTATATTAGTTATGGAATCGAAAAAAACCTACCCCGCACGATTACATACAAATACCGTGCCAAGCGGTGAGAAAGGAATTTAATGGTTTGATATTAGGCCGTTTTAAGATTTACTATAGATGCCGGGAAAGACGGGTTTGTCTTTGAAGATGGACAGGTGTCCATCAAAGTGGACGCAGGTCCAGTGTGATGGATAAAATTAATCTGAGGGCCGGACCGGGCTTGACAGGTTGAATCTTTTCAATATGGCGTAAAGTCCACTGCGGCTGAGACCGGATAAGCGGCATGCTTTCTGAATATCGCCCCGGGCTGCGCGCATCAGGTCCTTAAAATACTGCTTTTCCTGGTCTGCAAGCACGGTTTCGCGAAACACCCGGTATTTGGAAACACCCGCCAGACCATTGGTTTCTCCGCAAGCGGAATCCATATCGGGAGGCTTGCTGCGGGGTTCCATCAGGGCTGTGGCAGCATGAATACGGATGTAAGCGGACAGATGTTGGGAAAATAAAATAGCTTCCTGCGCAGCGGCGGTGATCGTTTCTTCAAGAACATTGATGAGCTCCCGCACATTGCCGGGCCAGGTATATGTTTGCAGTACATCAATAAAATCGGCTGAAAATCCTTTGGTTTCCATCCCGTATTTATCACAAATTTTCATGATATAATGAACCGCCAGTGGTTTGATATCTTCAAGGTGCTCTCTGAGCGGCGGCAGCTCAATTGAAATTGTTTTAAGGCGGTATAAGAGGTCTTTTCTAAACCGGCCGGATTTGACCATCCGGTCAAGATCTTTGTTGGTGGCGGATATCAATCTGAAGTTGCTGGTTATCTCTTTTTTCCCGCCCACGCGACGATAGCGGCGCTCCTGGAGCACCCTCAGAAATGTTTTTTGAATTTTGAGACTGAGCTCTCCCACTTCATCAAGAAAGAGCGTTCCGCCGTCAGCCTGTTTGATCAGACCGTCGTCGGTGCGATCGGCACCGGTAAACGCCCCTTTTTCGTGACCAAACAGGGAGCTTTCAATCAGCGTTTCCGGAAGGGCGGCGCAATCCACCACGACAAATTTATTGTCTGTCAGCCGGCTGTTTGCATACAATGCGCGGGCAAAAATTTCTTTGCCGGTTCCGGTCTCGCCGGTTATCAGGATATTGGCATCCGTGCCGGCGGCCTGAGCCACCGCGTCCAGACAGGCCGCCAACCGATGACTGTCTCCAATAATGTTTTGCCGCTTTAAGGCCACCGGTATCTGTTGAATCTTTCTCAAGCTGGCGCGATATTGAAGCACGCGGTTAAGCGGCAGGGTAATCTTTTGGGGTGAGTCGGTCTTCTGAATATAGTCCCAGGCCCCGCTTTTTATGGCAATTTCGGCACTCTCTTTATCACCGAAACCGGTAATAATAATCACTTCGGGCGCTGAAGGTGTTCTGCGGATCTGCGGCAATATCTCCAGGCCGCTTCCATCAGGCAAATGCAGATCCAGTAATACCACGTCATAAAGGTTGGACAGGACTTCATCCAAACCGGCCTTCAGCGTGTATGCACAGACCGCGTCGTGCCCCATCTGATTCACCAGTTGCGACATTATGTCACCAATAGAACGGTCATCATCGATGATCAGAACTTTTGCCATGATCTTTTAATTGACGATTGAATAAAGCATGTAGCCCTATTTGGATCGGTTAGTATCCAGATGGAAGAAGTTTTGAATATGATTTAAAAGCTTTTCTAATTCATTGCTTTTAATTGGCTTGCAAATGTAGTGGATAACACCAAGTTTTCTGATTTCCTTTTCCAGTTCAACGGTACCGTATCCGGTCATTGCAATGATTTTCTGTTTAGGATGAACTTTTTTTAACCTGGGGATAAGTTGAATGGCGTCGGTATCAGGAAGATAAACGTCCAACAGAATCAAATCAAAGTTTTTTTCTCTGACTTTCCTGACGGCATCTTCCCCGTTTGCCGCGGTGTCGACCTGATGCCCCCATCTTTCAATTAAGCGCGTGATGGTTAAAGCAAGCTGAGTATCATCTTCCACGATCAGGATTTTCATCGGATCCGCTCATTTTAACAACGATTGCATGATTAGATTGCTATGTGTATTCTCATAAAACGAAAAATACCACCGGCTCCTGCATAAAACTGACAGGGTAATTATTTGCAACGGCAAGAGGCATGACTCAACTTTCGGGATTCATGCTTTTGCGAAAAAAATAATTTGCTGTCGCTTTGCGAACTCGCCGCTAAAGATGCCCAACATCAGCGCAGGCCCTATGTTCTAAAAAGTTTCGGGGATGTTTCTTATACCCCTTGTGAATATCGCCGCATGCCTTTCTACTCAATCTGCATAAATCTGTGCAAATTCACACTTTCGAGTGTCCGCTTGATTTCCGGCCGGCAGTTCAAAATTTTTATATCTGTGTCAGAACCGCCTAAACGCTCGCGCATCAACAACAGCATCCCTAAACCCGAACTGTCAATGAATTCCGTCTTAGCCATGTCAATGATGTATTTGACGCCGGGCAGAGTTACCGCCTTAAACGCCTTGGAAAACTCCTGAAAGACGTGGATGTCAAAACTGGCACAGGTGCTGATGGTTACTTCGCTGTTGTCAGAAGAAACGTGTGTAGAAATTTCCATTATCGGCCTCCTCTCCCGGGGCTGTTATTGGGGACTATCATGTTAAACTTAAAAGATACGATTGCAAGGAAAAAACAGCGCATATATCCTCGCTGCATATTTTTTGCATTTTAAATCAGGCGTAAAGAATCCTGGCCCAAAGGACCAGGTTTTTCAAGACTAAATCAAACATGGAAAATTTAATATTAAAGCCATTTATAGTATAGTTCTATATAAAATCATTAATATGGACTTTGTCAAGTCAAATTGTTGATTTTATGGATTTATTTGCAATTAAAATCGTGTTGCGCTTTTATGAAACTCCGGCAAGCCGGCCGGTGGGATCTTGTCAGCGCAAGGCTAAAACTCCAAACCCCCGGCCGAATTACGGCATTTATCTGACACACCGTCAATTCATCGGCAAAAAATCCTGGCCAGGTCCTTTTTTAATACAAACAAACCGGCATGATTGCTTGTAATTAATGTCAAATCATCGTTTCCAGGCCTTTTGGCACAATAAGTGCAAGATTGTAATGCCAAAGCCAAAAGAGATACTGACCATTGCAGAAGCAGCCTCTTTTTACAGATTGGCAGAATACCATTTCAAGGTAATCTATATAATTATGACTGAGAATGAATTGGCCGAAATTATAGTGAATAAGTGCTTAAACAACTTATAATCTTGGCGTCTTTGCGAGAAAACTTTTTGTAAAAAAGGATTCAGCCGTGGGAAAAGCACAAATCTTAATTGTAGAAGATGATGCGATTGTCGCGCTATCCATACAAAGCCATCTGCAAAAAAGAGGGTATGATGTTTCCGCCATCGTAGCTTCAGGCGAGGAAGCGATTGAAAAGGTGCAAACAAACGCTCCCGATTTGGTGTTGATGGATATCAGGTTAAAGGGTGAGATGAACGGCATTGAGGCTGCCGCCCGGATTCACTCTAAATTCAAGATCCCGGTTGTATATCTGACTGCCTATGCCGAAGAGGACCTGCTTGAGCAATCAAAGAAAACCGAGCCGTACGGATATATTATTAAGCCGTTTCAAGACAGAGATTTAAACATTGCAGTCGAAATAGCGCTTTACAAACACAAGATAGATACGGCCCTGCAAAAGAGCGAGGAGCGCTTCCGAAACCTTTTTGAGCAGTCCAACGACGCGATTTTTATCCACACCCTAAAAGGGCAGATCCTGGATGCCAACGCTCAGGCATCTGAAATGCTGGGATACCCAAAAGACCGGCTTGTAGGACTATCCATTGCGGACCTCCACCCAAAAGAATCCCTTGCTGCGTCAACCGGGGCACTCCGGACCGTTAGAGAAACCGGGGCAATCCGCTTTGAATCAAAATTCAAGCAAGCCGATGGTGCCATTTTAGATGTGGAGATAAGCTCAAGAGTTATAGACCGGGACAAAGGAATCGTGCAGGGCATTGTCCGCGACATAACCGATCGCAAGCGCGCAGAGAAAAAGGAGCAAAACCTCCAGGCCCGGATGCAGGCAAAACTCCATAGAAAACTTGAAGAAAGGTCCCAAAAGCTGAGTCAAACCCAATCACAACTTTTTCAAACCTCAAAACTGGCCCTGCTGGGCGAGATGGCCACCGGCATTGCCCATGAGATCAATCAACCCCTGGCGGGCATATCATTGATTGCCAAAAGTTTCGACAAGCTGATGGAGCGGGGAAAATTATCAAAACAGGAAATTGAGTGCGGACTGCGCGACATTAAGACCTCGGTCAATAAAATTACCAAAATAATCCAGCATATTCGTGCGTTTGCCCGCCAGGATACGTTACTCTTTGTTGCGGTGGATGTGAATGAAACCATAGTTTCCGCCTTGGGTCTTTTGCGTGAGCAGTTGCGACTGAAAGAGATTGAAGTGGAGCTTAAGCTTCAACCGGCCTTGCCCAAAATACAAGGTGAGCCTTATCAACTCGAACAGGTGTGGATAAATCTGATTGCCAATGCGCGCGATGCCGTCGATGAAAAACAAAAACATATTTCAGACTACAAAAAACGTCTCAAAATTTCTACCATTTACAATCCGGATGCTCAGATTCCCTCCATGGAAGTCCGAGTTGCTGATAATGGCAACGGGTTGCCCGGGGAGTTGAAAGAAAAGATCTTTGAACCGTTCTTTACCACCAAAGAGGTCGGCAAAGGGACCGGGTTAGGGTTATCAATAAGCTACGGAATCATCCAAAGCCATAACGGCAAGATAGAAGTTGAGAGCAGCGCGGAGACAGGCACAACCTTTAGGGTAATACTGCCGGCAAGCATAACGCCTTGATAGATGCAACCAAAAGACAATGATAAATGGAGTAAAAACATGCTAAAAAAACCGTTTGCATGGATCGTTATTATTTTTGCCGGCTTTGCAATCGGAGTTGCTACGGTTAACGCTCAAGAGAAGCAGACCATCAAGGCCGTTTACATACCGCTGGCAGATCATTATGCGGGGATTGTGGCTTATGAAAAATACCGTGATCAGATGCAAAAAGCCGATTACAGTCTTGAGCGCATGCAAAGCTGGGCCCTTTTGCGGGCCTACTTCATGTCGGGTGAAACGGATCTTGCTTATATCATTGCCCCCATGGCGATGGATATGTTTGCAGAAAAGCCCGGTTTTCGCTGGGTGAGCCTGCTGCACCGGGACGGCAATGCCCTGGCGATCAATGATCTGCTGAATGCGGATGTGAATCTTCCCAAGGAGCGGCTCAAACGCAAGCCTGACGGCAAAGTGGCACGGGCTTTTGCAACGGCTAAAAATAAGCTGGGCCGGCCCAGCGAATGCGGCGTGCCTTCATTATTGGCCACCCATACGGTTGTGCTCTACAAGTATCTCAAAGATCACGGCCAAACAATGAATCTTGGATTCGGGTCCGACAAGGATGTGCTCGCTATCGAGGTGCCGCCGCCCAAATCGCCGTCATTTATCAAAAAGAAAAACAGCCGCGGCATCCCCGCAAGCTTTGAACAGTCGCTGCCGTGGGCCGATGTGGTCGAAACCCATGGATTCGGTAAAGTGGCCTGGTATTCCAAGGATGTTCTGCCCTGGCCCCACGGGCATGTGGAATGCATCGTGATTGCCACCGACAAGGCTGTCAAAGATAAAAGAGAGGCCTTAAAAGAGGTGATCTACTATCTTCACAAGGCCGGGCAGGATATCGAAGCGGCCCGCAAAAAAGGCGGGCAAGCTATGGTCGCCGTTGCGGACATGATCCGCAGACATATCCCCGAACACAACCAGGAAGCGATCATCCAGAGCCTGCGTCCGGACCTGAACGTAATTAATTACAGCCACCTCAATGTTGACAAAGCCGGTCTGGCACAGATTATGGAACTGGCGGTCGAGGGTAAAATTTTAAAAAAGGCCATCGATATCGAGGCGCTGGCCGATGAAAGTTTTGCAACTCAGATTACCATGGAATAAGTTTTAGGTCTAAAAATTTACAAATGCTTAACAATAACATAGGTTAAGCGATTCAACGTTCAAGGTTCAAAGGTTGATCCCTCATTTAATTACCTCTATGGAATCAATGGTATAGGAAAAAAGTGCGAAGCGATTAACCCTGAACCCGGAACCGCTCAGTTTAGGAATAGGTGACTTGTGCTGACAACCAAAGATCAGAATAATACAGGCGGCATTCTAAGGACTGTTTTTCATCCCGGGCTCGGCCGAACGCTGCTGATCGCCTTTCTGGCCCTGGCCCTCATCCCCATGACGGTGGTGGGCATTATCAGCTACCAAAACGCTTACCAAAGCATTCACAACGATGCCGCCAGGGCGCTGCGTTCGGTTGCTAACCTGAAGACCGCACAGATCGATGCTTATTTCGACGAGATATTGACCGATCTGAGACTGCAGTCCGAAATGCATTCCAATATGCAATTTCTGGCAAATCTTGGCGACGCCTATAGGGCAAGCGGCCAACCTCTGCGCAACTTTACCAAAAGTTTTAAATGGACGCTGCTGGTTGAGGAAAAAGGCAACGATCTAAAAGTGTATCAAAAAACATACGGCTTTCATGATATTTTCCTGATCGACGCCCAGGGCAATATCCTGTTTACGGCCGCCGGGGAAGATGATTTAGGCACCAATCTGTTGCAGGGCAAGTTCGCGGGCACCCTGTTTGCCGCTGCCTGTCAAAAGGCGCTGGCAACCGGACAGCCGGTCTTTTCCGACTACGAAGTCTATCATCCTTCCGGCGACGGCGCGGTCTTTGGTTTTTTTGCAGCCGTCATTGTGGATGACGCCGGCGAAAAAATCGGCCTCATCGCCCTGCAGTTTACCATCGATCCCATCGATAAAATCATGCAAGCCCCCATCGATCTGGGCCGTACCGCCGAAACCTACCTGGTCGGCACGGACCTGAAAATGAGGTCCAATTCCATTCTAAGTAAAGCCAAGACCGTTTTGCAAGATCCGGTTGTAACGGCGCAAACCCGCCTTTGGAAACACCATATTGATGAAAACTTCAATAAGGATGAGGTTCACACAGCGATTATCTATGACGGCCCCCACGGCCAACCGGTCCTCGGCACCCACAGTAGTATAAACATTAATGGGGTCCCCTTTGCAGTCGTAGCCGAGATCGAGCAAAAAGAAGCCTTTGCTTCCGCCGACAGGCTGCGCAACATTGTGTTGGGCCTCTTGACCCTGACCGGCATGCTGGTAGTCTTTTTTGCCGTCGTGCTTTCCGGGCGCATCGTGCGTCCCATTCAAACCCTCTCTGCCGGCGCCAAACGCGTGGCTGCGGGGGATCTTGAGCATGCCATCGAAGTCGGAGCCAAAAATGAGATCGGTGAGTTGACCGCAAGCTTCAATGCCATGATCCGCAGCTTGCGCCAGACCAGCGCAGAGAATACGATCCAGAACTGGTACAAGACCGGCCAGACGCAGCTCAATGAACGCCTGCGCGGCGATCAGGATATGGCCGAACTGGGGCGCAACGCCATCACCTTTCTGGCCAAGTACCTGGATGCCAAGATCGGTGCCATTTATCTTGCGGATGATCACCAGGACCTCAAACTGGTCGCAGGCTATGCCTATAAAAAGCGTAAAAATCTTTCCAGCACGTTCCAGTTCGGCCAAGGCCTGGTGGGGCAAGCGGCGCTGGAAAAAGAGAGTATTCTACTTGCCAATG
>JAQBHK010000345.1:0-13443 GCA_032127815.1 Desulfobacterales bacterium | reverse complement strand
ATCTTTTGCAGGCTCTTTCCAAAATCTTAAAAACCCGCACCGCCAGACTCATCGTTGTCGGCTCTTGCAAAAAAAACGGCACCATCGAATCTCTCATCAGAGAACTGGGTATTGGAGCATGCATCACCTTCACAGGCCGGATCGACCACAACGAGTTTGTGCGGCAATACGCCCGGGCCGCTGTTGCCGTGGTACCATCGGTGTATGAAGGCTTCGGCCTTCCGGCCGGTGAGGCCATGGCCTGCGGCCTTCCGGTGGTCTGTACCACCGGCGGCGCGCTGCCCGAGGTTGTGGGTGATGCCGGCATCCTGGTACCGCCGGCCGATCCTGAAGCGCTGGCCGGCTCCATCACAAGGCTTCTCGACAATCCGGAGCAAGCCGCCGCAATCGGGCGTGCCGGCCGTATGCGGGTGCACAAGCACTTTTCCTGGAAAAGGGCGGCGGAAATGACCGCTGAGGCTTACCGGGAGGCTATCCGTGATTACCGTCGACTTTAACAGGCTTGCATTACAACCCGGCGGCCGCATTCTCGATATCGGCTGCGGATCAGGACGCCATACCTGCGCCGCCCTGCAGTTTAAAAATGTGCTCGCCGTGGGAGTGGATATTAACTTTGATGATGTTATCAAAGCCAACAACAGAATCGAATACCACGCAAAACTCGGCGATCATGGCGGTGGTACAGGTGTGGTTGCGGTTGCAGACACACTCGATCTGCCTTTTAAAGACAATTGTTTCGATTTTGTCATTTGCTCGGAGGTTTTAGAGCACATCCACGACCACCAGACAGCTGTTTTTGAAATCACCCGGGTCCTAAAACCCGGCCGGAACCTGATGGTCAGCGTCCCCAGGTACCTCCCGGAACGAATCTGCTGGACCTTTTCCAAAGACTATCGCAACACCGCTAACGGGCATGTACGCATATACAAAAATAAAGGGTTGATCGAGCTGTTGGAAACTGCCGGCGTCGAGCTCTGGGGAAGGCATTATGCCCACAGCCTGCACACACCTTACTGGTGGTTGAAATGCCTTTTAGGACCCACGCGGGAGGATCTTGCCCTTGTCAACCTGTATCACCGTTTTCTGGTCTGGGATATGATGAAACACCCTCGGATAACCCGCCTGCTCGAATATCTGCTCAACCCTCTGCTGGGCAAAAGCCTTGTGCTTTACTTGAGAAAGAATAAAGAATCCTGACCCAGAGGACCCGGCTTTGGTTTGCCCCTATTGTCGCCGCTGCAGCACCCCCAGAGTCTCGACCATGGGAAGTTCATGGAAAAGTTCGGAGCCAGCGGCCAGTTGGTAAACCTGATAAGGTGCCTGACCGCCTTTGGCAGGGTCTTTGAAAATATCGTGAATCAGTAAATATCCATGGGGTATGATATGTCCGGACCAGGCGTTGTAATCTGTGCAAGCCGCCTCAAACGTGTGCCCGCCGTCGATAAAAACCAGACTGAGCGGTGTTGCCCATTGACGCGCAGCAACAGCCGACTTGCATACGATGGGCACAACCGTATCTTCGAGCTTAAAGATTTGAAGGGTTTTTCTGAATTCTTTGAATGTGTCCACCCGGCCGATCTGTGGATCGAAGAGTTCAGGATCAAAATACTCTTCGCCGGGCTGCTGTTCTTCGGAACCCCTGTGATGGTCAATTGAAAAAAGAGTGCTGTTGTTCTCCCGGCAGGCGGCACCCAGGTAAACAGTCGATTTGCCGCAGTAACTTCCAATTTCCAGACAAGGCCCTAGTCTGCTTGCTTTTAGAGCAAACTTATAAAGGCTGCGGCCTTCCCGGGTGTCCAGAAATCCCTTCACATCCTTTAGCAGCTTTTCATCAGGTTCCATAAGTGAATATCCTGGTCCAGCGGGCCAGGCTTTGGGTTACCCCCATAGGGGTGCACCTATCTCAAATGCAGTAAATAAAATTCCAAATAATACATATCAAATACCAAACAAATAACAATGACCGAAATTCAAAATAACAAACTTTAGAATTTCCTTGAGATTTGGTGTTTGTAGTTTGGAATTTCCTTGGAATTTGCTTGCCCGCCGTCTTTTTGGTGGGGTGTTTGTTTTTTGGTGCTTGTTTGTTTTTTGCTTGCCCGCCGTCTTTTTGGCGGGGTGCTTGGAATTTGTGATTTTAGGCACAAAACTCCAAGACAGAGCCATACGCCTCTGACTCCCGCAAGGCGGGACAGGCTTGGCCAAAAGGACCAGGTTTTTCAGGGCAAAATAAAGCAGCTCTAGCTAATCCAGATTTACTTGAGCACTAAGGGATGTCATCGTACCCCTTGACCAACACCTCGCGGGGCTTGACTCCATCTGAAGGACCGACAACCCCTTCTTTCTCCATTACTTCGATAATACGGGCGGCCCGGTTATATCCGATGCGCAAATGACGCTGAATCATCGATATGGATGCCTGGCCTGTTTTGGTTATGAGCGCAATAGCATCATCATATCTTTCATCGTATTCTTGAGTTTCAGAATCATCTTTTTCTTTCTCCGGGGCTTTGATTACGGTTTTATCGTATTCCGGTTTTTCCTGACCTTTTAAGAATTCTATAATCCGGACAAGTTCGGCCTCTGAGATAAAAGCTCCGTGGATGCGCTGCAGTTTGGCGGTACCCGGAGGTAAAAAAAGCATATCCCCGCTTCCCAGAAGGTTTTCGGCACCGTTGGTATCGATAATTGTCCTGGAATCGGTTTTAGATGAAACCTGAAACGTAAGGCGGGTGGGAAAATTGGCTTTGATAATCCCGGTTAGAACATCCACCGAAGGCCTCTGGGTGGCAAGGATCAAATGGATGCCGGCGGCTCTGGCCATCTGAGCCAGCCGTGTCAAGGCCACTTCCACATTGCGGGAAGCCACCATCATCAAATCGGCAAGCTCATCAATGATGATAACAATATAGGGCAGCTTTTCGGAAGCTTCATTTTCCACTCCCTTTTCCAGGCTGGCAATTTTCTGGTTGTATAGTTTTATATTTTTGGACTGCTTCTCTGAAAGCAACTTATACCTGCGCTCCATTTCGTTCACAGCCCAGAAAAGGGCATTGGTCGCTTTTTTGACATCCGTTACTACCGGCGTAATCAGATGGGGGATACCGTCATAGGCTGAAAGCTCTATGCGTTTCGGATCAATCATGATGATTTTGACTTCATCCGGCGTCGATTTATACAAAAGGCTGCATATCATGGCATTTAAGGCCACGCTTTTGCCGGTTCCCGTTGCACCGGCAATTAAAAGATGGGGCATTTTATCCAGTTCAGCCACTACCGGATTACCGACAATGTCCTTGCCGAGACAGATGGAAAGTTTGGATTTTGATTTTTCAAAAACACTGGAAGCAACAACGCTTTTGAACCTGACCAGTTCCCTGGAGGCGTTGGGGAGTTCAATGCCGATCACGGCTTTTCCTGGTATCGGCGCTACAATTCTGATACTTATCGCCCGCAACGCCAGAGCCAGGTCGTCTGCAAGATTAACGATCCTGTTGATCTTTACACCCGGAGCCGGTTCATATTCATAGGTTGTAATGACCGGACCGGGCGAGACCGCAACTACCTTGCCCTGGACACCAAAATCGTCAAGCTTTTTTTCTAAAAGCTTGGACTGCATGCGTAAATTTTCATCATCAGCAGGAGAAGGCTCTGTTTTGAAATCGTCAAGAAAATTGACGGAAGGAAGCTGAAATCCGGTGTTGGTGTGCATGAATTCAAAGACTTCTTGTTTTGGTGCCGGAGCTTCTTTTACCGGCTTGGACCGGAGCGTTTGGATTTTAATATCCTTCTCTTTTTTAACGGACTGCTCTTTAATTATTTTTGACCGTTTTTTTGACTTTTCCCTGCGCTCCTTTAACTTAATATACAATGTTTTGATGCGATCAGCTGAAAAAATAGCTGACCGCCGGCACTTTTTGGCAAACGCTGTCAGGGAAAAACTTGTCGACAGAATTAATCCGATGAGCCAAAAAAGAGACAGTATCAGCGCTCCACCGATAGTGTTGGTATACTTTACCAGCAATGACTTTAGGGGAATCCCGATGATGCCGCCGGATGTGAATTTACTACCAAAAAGGATATAATAATTTTGCTTAAATGCCAGCAGCCCCCCCGTGGTTACAATCAAGAGAAGACCTCCGGCGATGGTCAAAACAATGGCCTTGCCTGCTTGGCTGCCGAACAAATGGATGCTCGCCAAAAGGAGTAAAATCGGAAACCAGAAAGCACCAAGGCCGAATAGCCCTACAAGGGCTCCCGCCAGATGAGCCCCGAACACACCAAACAAGTTGTGCACTTGACCGGCTGCCCTGGCATTGTGAATCGAAGGATCTACAGGACTGTAGGATAAAAGACTCAACAGCGTTAAAATAACGAGAAAAAACAGAAAAACTCCGGCAATTTCTTTACGCATAGGCACGCTCTTCAATCTGGTTACGGGTTACGGGTTGCGAGTTACTGGTTGCTGGATTGCGCTTTCTATTCGCCAACCTGGGCTGCTTATACTCATATCAAGCATCAAGAATCAAGCAACCAGAATCGAGCTATATTTCCATAATCAACGGGAGTATAATCGGGCGGCGCCTTATGGTAAAGTAAAAATGTTTTCTTAAAGCAACTTGAATTTTCGATCGGATCTTGTCGACGCGCCCGGGGACTTCAGGACCTATTTCTTCGATAATCTCTATAATAATACATTTGGCGTCTTCCAGAAGATGCCCGGTTTCGGTTTCGAAAACAAAACCGCGAGAAACCATCTCTGGCCCGTAAACCACAATCCCCGTCTCTTCATCAAGCGCCATGTTCACTACAACAATGCCGTCTTCCGACAAATCACGCCTTTCCTTTAAAACACTGCGGCCAACATCACCGACACCTTTGCCGTCTACAAGTACCCGGCCGGTCATGACACTGTCACCAACGCTCCCTCTGTTTTCGTCAAATTCGATGACCTGGCCATTTTCTGCTAAAAGAACATTCTCCTTTAAAATACCGACCTGTTCGGCCAGACGACTATGCAATATCAGATGCCGGTATTCGCCGTGAATCGGTAAAAAGTATTTGGGCTTGGTCAGGTTTATCATCAGCTTTAACTCTTCCTGGAAAGCATGCCCCGATACATGAATTGCCGATATCTTTTCATAAATAACATCAGCCCCCTGTCTGTAAAGGTCGTTGATAATTTTTGCAATGGCCTTTTCATTTCCGGGAATAAATTTTGAGGAAAGAATAACCGTGTCCTCTTTCTTGATCTTTATCTGCTTGTGACTGCCTGCAGACATGCGGGCCAGAGCGGCCATGGGCTCTCCCTGACTGCCGGTTGTAACGATGACAATCTCATCGTCTGCAAATTCACTGACCTGATCAACATCAATTTCCATCCCGGCGGGAACAATGATGTATCCTAGTTTTTTGGCAATATTAACGCTGGTCTCTATGCTGCGACCGTTAAAAATGATTTTCCTGTTTAATTGCGCAGCAATATCAACGACCTGCTGTATGCGGGTAATACTGGAGGCAAAAAGACCGACAATAATGCGCCCTTTTCTGCCGGCTGCGATCCGTATCAGGGTTTCTCCCACCTCCTGTTCGGAAATGGTATACCCCTCCTTTTCCACATTTGTGGAATCAGACAAGAGCGCCAGAACACCTTCTTCACCCCACTGGGCAAACCTGCTGACGTCGGTTGTCATACCGTCAATGGAACTATGGCTGATTTTAAAATCTCCGGTGTGAACAACGAGTCCGAAAGGAGTCTTTATGGCCATACCGACACCATCGACGGCGCTATGACTGACACGGATAAACTCGAGTTCAAAATTGCCCAGCTTAAGTTTTTCTCGGGGAGAAATATGATGCAATACAGCCGATTGTAAAAGACCCCGCTCTTCAAGTTTATGCCCCACAACTCCCAATGTAAACGGGGTTCCAAAAATCGGTACATTGACTATCTTGAGCAGATACGGCAAAGCGCCGATATGATCTTCATGGGCATGAGTTAAAACTATACCTAAAATTTTCGACTTGTTTTCTTTTATATAGGTCATGTCCGGGATGACGAAATCGACCCCCAGCATGTAATCTTCGGGAAACATCAGGCCGGCATCGACAATAAAAGACGAACCGTCACTTTCAAAAACCATCATATTAAGGCCGATTTCTCCCAACCCGCCCAAGGGTATTATCCTCATCATATCGAAACGTCCTTATGGAGCCCTTTGAAAAAACAATACAACCCGCCTGAGGCGGACAAGCGCCGTAGATGGGATTTTTTACAACGCCATCAAATTTTGATCTCAAGCTTATCAAAAACGGCATCTACAACTTGGATAATCCAATGTAGCTGTTTTTCAGTAGCATAGCCCATACAACTGCACCGTATTTTGCTTTTGGTGCGTACCAGAAGTTCGCTGGACATAGAGTTTTGTTCAAGCTCAACCGCAAAATAAAAAGGCTGGCATTCGGTATGCTCAGTCTGAACTTCGGTTAATATGCCTTGATCTAATGGTATCCAGTAAATCCCTTCCACACTGGATGATCCAAAGTTTTCATCCAGATAAGCTTTTACAGCTTCATAATCTGCGGGTCGCAATTGGTCAATAACGTATTGTTTCATAAAAAGATAATTATCACAGTTTGTTGAGGGGTGCAAGATGTATGTTCTTGACGGTACGGCAGCGCCTAATAGGATCAGATAAATTCTGCATGAGACATTTAAATTAAATGATCTTGCCAACCATAGCAGGTAGAGCTAAAATATATTGCAGCCCCAATCGAGTCAGGCGTTATCCGTTAATTATTATTGGAGTGCGGTATGATATCAATAAATTCATTTTTATTGGCCTACATCACCATTTATCTGGTCACCTGGGCGCTCAATTGGACCATAAACAGCATCAATCTAAGGCATCTTGAAAAATATGGGAAGAAGGTCCCTGATGCTTTTGAAAACATGATTGATGAAAAAGAACTGCAAACGATCAATCGATACACCCTGGATAACATCCGTTTTCAACTCGTTCAGACCGGCTTTTCCAAGTTTTTTTTCCTTTTTATCATCCTTTCGGGCATCCTCCCGTGGCTGGCCGAAAATTTGGCCCAAACCCATTTTCTGTTGGCCGGGTTGATCTTTTTCGCTTTTTTAGGTCTTATATCTTCAGCAATCGACTTGCCTTTTGACTATTACCACAGCTTTGTAATCGAAAATAGATACGGCTTTAATACCAAAACACTTAAAATCTGGATTTCCGATCTGATTAAGTCTTTACTGGTAATGGCGGTGCTGGGAACGGTGCTCCTTTCGGCCCTGCTGATGACGGTAAGATACGCGGGCCAAACCTGGTGGCTGTGGGCCTGGGCCTTTTTCCTTTCTTTTCAAATTCTGATGACGATCCTTTATCCGACTGTGATTGCACCACTGTTTAACAAGTTCACGCCCCTTGACGATCCTGATTTACAATCCGGAATAGAAAAACTGGCAACCGGCCAAAGTCTCGACATCAAGGGTATCTTTCAAATGGATGCATCTCGCAGAACCCGGCATGCCAATGCTTATTTTACAGGCCTGGGGAAGGCCAAGCAGATCGTGCTTTTTGATTCCCTACTCGCGGCCCACGGCCCGGATGAAATCCTGGCGGTTTTGGCCCATGAAATCGGACATCTGAAGAAAAACCACATTAAAAAGCAACTGGTCCTCATCAGTCTCGTCTCCTTGTTTCTATTTTTCCTGGCATCAAAACTGTTAACTTATCAACTGATGTATAAAAGTTTTGGCCTCTCTGTTATGCCTCATTATGCAGGCTTATTTTTAGTTGGCGTGTTGTGGGAGCCTGTTGGTTTTTTTCTCGCACCCTTGGGGATGGCGATTTCCAGAAAATTTGAACGCCAAGCGGATTTTTATTCTTTTAAGATCTTAAATACTGCCGAACCTCTTACAAAGGCCTTGAAAAAGATGGCCAAAGACAACTTTGCCAATCTACAGCCACACCCGCTATACGTATGGTTAAACTACTCCCATCCACCGCTTCTGGAAAGAATCAAGTACCTTGAGGCATTTGATCACAACACCTCTTGTAATCTCTAAATCGTGAGAAACTCAGGATTGTTTTGGATTTAATAAGTCAAAAACCAATATTCCCAATCATCACCGAGTCGCCAAGGGGTCTTAATCTTAACGATTAAGTAAACTGCAACAGTTCATTCCCCGAGGCACAAAGAAGGGGGGGGAAGACCGCTATGCTTGAGGAGCGCTACGCTTTAAGATCGCTTCGCTTAAGGGAAAGGTTACTGCATTGCTCCTGTCACTATGATAAGATTAAACTTTGAAGGCCAGCTCAAAGATTGAAGAGCAGGGTTACCATCAAGTTTGGACGCAAGACGTTTTGCTTCGTATTTGAATTTTGGTGCAAAATATATTGTGGTTTTTTTGAAATCAGATCGGTGCGCCTGATCTACTAGTTGGATAGTGTACCCGCTTTTTCTTAGTTTCTTCGCCATCTCTTTTGCAGAATTAAAATTGCCGTCTCCAGAGAGTATTTTAATTTTTAATCCCCCAGTACCTTTTGCAGCCTTATGGGAGGGCGCGGGAGCTGAGGTTTTTGCTTTGGCCTGCGTTTCCGCAGGTTTCTTTTTGAGATTTTCATTTTCTTCGGTGATTCTTCGGTTATCTTCTTTTAATTTGTTATTCTCTTGACTCAATGTGTGGTTTTGTTCTATCGCTTGTGCATACTTTTGCCCGCTTTCAACTTTAAATCGCTGGTTCTGCTCATTGGTGATATCGATTTGTCTTTGCAGCTTTTCATTCTCGCTTTTTAAGTTGTTTAACTCCACACTCATTTCACGCTTATTCATCTTAAACGTTTCTATCTCTTCCCCTGAACTGCCATCTAGAAATTTAAAGGCCGTGCAACCGTGAAAAACAAAGCCCATAGACAGGATAAGAATGAGTGCATAGGTACGAAACATTTTGCCCTCCGGCTTGATAAGATTATGATTGGCCATTTTTAAATAATTTACAATATTTATACTATAACTTAGTGAATAGTCAAAGTATTTTTTTAAATAAAATCGTATTACCATTTTGTGAAACTCCCGTAAGCAAGCTTGCGGGATCAACAGGTAAAAAACAGGAACGTTTAAAGATAATTCTTGATTTAACAACAAATATGACGGATTCTTTTACGTGGACTAAATTTGAATATCGCTTGAGACATCGAACTTTTAGGAGATTTGCAAATAAAATGCTCAATAACTACTATTACAACCTGCTCTCAAAATATATTTCAATTTATGCAAGATCAGGGGATAAGGTTCTTTTTGTTGAACCTCAAAGCAAGCTTATTTTAAACAAATTTTCCCGAAAAGATGTTCTTATTGTTACGAGTAGCTCCGAAAATTTTAGTGGTTATAAGACGGTTGAGAGCATCGGAATGATTATGCCGTGGGAACCGGACTATATCGTTCTTGATGGCAATCTTCAGAGAGAAAAAGATGTTATTGAGTTTTTGAAAGGGATCAACTCTGTCTGTTCATCGTCTACCCGAGTTCTTCTAATCTATTATAGTGCCTTGTGGAAACCTGTAGCTAAATTTGCATCGCTGCTTGGTTTTCGCAATAAACCAGCTCGAGAGAACTGGACAACACCGGAAGATATATCAAACTTTGCACGCCTCACCGAGTTTGAAAGCCTAAAGCGCCAACCGCGCATACTGATACCAATTGAAATTCCTTACCTGAGTGATTTTGTCAATCGATGGCTGGCACCTTTGCCGGTTTTTAATGCTTTCTCCTTGCTCAATTTTGAAATTCTGCGTTCCCTTGCAGCTCCCACTGATGAGTTGGAGGATAATTCAGTTTCCGTTATTATCCCTGTCAGAAATGAATCCGGGAATATTGAAGACGCCTTCAAACGCATTCCTGTGATGGGCCCCGCTGACGAATGGATATTTGTTGAGGGAAATTCCACCGATAATACCTGGAAAGAACTGCAGCGCTGCCGGGATAAGTATGTAAAATCAGACTCGCGCAACATTAAAATTTCAAAACAGGATGGAAAAGGTAAAAAAGATGCCGTCTATCAAGGGTTTTCAATGGCAAAAAATAATATCCTGATGATTTTGGACGGAGACCTTACAGTTCCGCCCGAGGATCTGCCGAAGTTTTATAATGCCCTTGTCAGCAATAAGGGAGAGTTCATAAACGGATGCCGCCTGGTTTATGCACTCGAAAGTGATGCGATGCGTTTTTTAAATATGCTCGCAAATAAACTCTTTGCCTTTTCTTTTTCTTATGTCCTTTCTCAGAATTTACGGGATACCTTGTGCGGCACAAAAGTGTTTACACGTACAACCTATGACAGAATACAGGCTAATCGCAGTTTTTTTGGAGATTTCGATCCTTTTGGTGACTTTGATTTAATTTTTGGAGCAGATCGCCTTGGTCTGAAAATCGTTGAAGTACCTGTGAGATATCAGGCTCGCACCTATGGAGAAACAAACATAAGCCGATTCCGCCACGGATGGCTTTTAATTAAGATGTTACTTTTCGTCTGCAGAAAGCTTAAATTTGTATGATATCCCCTAAGTTGCGATAGTTTTTAGTTTTAAGTATTTGTTAAATAGATTAATTTTTAGGATAGTCATAAATTTTCATCCACCCCGGCCAACATTCTTAATCCCCACACTGTAAAATTTATGGCACACAGAATTTACCCCCGTCACATATTTGACACTTCAGGCAATTCTTTTATCAAGCAATGAGCAGCCCCTGCCCTTTTGCATTCTATCTGTCTGATATATATTAATATATCATTTTAATGTCTTTTGGTACAGTTCTTGCTTTTTAAAGATTGCAGCAAAAAGCAGAGGGTGACCCATGTTCAAGGTAGCCCGCAAAAGACTTTTACGCACCTGTCAAAATATAATCCTGAAATCAGGGCAAAAGAGACGTTTTAGAAAGACCTCTCGTGTAAACGAGGAGGCGGAGCTATGTTTGCCATGTTCAAAGCTCTCAATCTAAAAGGGCGACAGAGGAAGTTTCTTGTCTAAACATTCCACAACATTTGCAGGTAATGTCTTAAAACTAACATCCGGAAACGTAGTTGCCCAAGGAATTGGAATCCTGTTAGCTCCGATAGTTGCAAGGCTTTTTGCGCCGGAGGCTTTTGGAGTCGCTGCGCTCTTTACCTCTATTACCAGTATTGTCGGCATAGTTGCCTGCTTTAGGTATGAGTTGTCCATCATGCTTCCTGAATCCGATGATGAAGCAGCCAATCTTCTTGCTGTTAGTCTTTTATGTGTAATGATTGTTGCAGGTATTACTGCTCTGATTATCGTCTGTTTTGATGATGTTATTCTTAGCTTTTTTAATGTTTACGGGCTTGAAAAATATCTATGGCTGGTTCCGCCGGCGGTTTTGCTTGCCGGCATCAGTTTAGCATTAAATAATTGGAACTCACGGACTAAGCAATTTGGCCGCCTCTCTATTGTCCAGGTTGTATCATCTTGCTTTACCCAAGGCACCAAAGTAGTCGCAGGTTTTGCCGGTTATGTTAACGCAGGCGTGTTGATTCTTGCCGCCATTTTAGGGGGCTTGGTTTCAACATCGATTCTAGGTTGTAAAATTTGGAAAAATGACAAGCACTTGTTCAAATCAAGCCTGCGTTGGCAGAAGATTGGTTATGGCATTAAGCGTTATCGCAATTTCTCGTTGATCGACACATGGGGCGGTTTGCTAAACATAATATCATGGCAACTGCCGGTTCTGTTGCTCTCCTTTTATTTTTCACCAGCTATCGTTGGTTTTTATGCTTTGGGCGCAGCGGTAGTAATGATGCCGTTAAAGATAATCGGCAGCGCTGTCGCCCAGGTATTTTATCAAAAAGCATCCGAAGAGAAAAATCGGGGAGATGTTCAAGAAGTAGTAATAAATACATATAAACGGTTGGTTGCATCGGGATTGTTCCCCTTATTAATGCTTTGTATCATAGGGCAAGACCTGTTCGTCGTTGCCTTCGGTCATAATTGGTCAGAAGCGGGGATTTATACCCAGATATTAGCCCCCTGGGCATTTTTTACATTTGTCGCGTCTCCAATGAGCACTCTGTTTCTTGTTTTTGAACGACAGCATTTCGCATTACTTATGCATTCAGCAATATTTATTACACGATTTCTTTCATTATTTATTGGGTGTATTCTGGGCAATGTGTATATTGCTCTTGGCTTATTCTCTTTGACGGGTGTATTGGTTTATGGCGGGCTTGCTTATTGGAATATGAGATTGGCAGGTATATCTTTTTATTTTTGCGCAACGGTGTTTTTAAGGTATTTTTGTTGTTTTTGCCCCGCTGCCTTGAGTTTGCTTTTTATGAAATATTATTTGGGAATATCTTCGGAAATGTTGTTAATCGTAAGCATATTTATGATCTGTTTTTACGGACTAATCGTCTTTTGCAAAGATGATTATTTCAAAGAGTATATTAACGGAAAAAAGGTGAGGCGTTTAATAAATGGGAAAGCGTATTAATGATTGATATCCAATCAGCATATTACGAGCAATCTTCTTTTTGGGAATCTAATCATTATACGACTGCTGCCGTAGTTGAAAGAATATTTGAGACTATTAGTTCAATTCCAATTGACACTAAAACCATACTGGATATTGGATGCGGAAACGGAGTATTTATTAATAGACTAGCCGATGAATATCCGGATAGGTTTGAAAAAATAGTTGGTTTAGACCCATGCAATGAAGCTTTGAAATATGTTAAAACAGATAAAGTTAATCAAAATATCAATGGTATACCATTTGAATCAAATAGTTTTGATTTTGTGAGTTGCTTAGAGGTCTTAGAACATTTACCCCAGCAGGATTTTAAAAAAGGGCTGTCTGAGATTCAAAGAGTGAGTAGAAAGTATATTTTGGTAAGTGTTCCTAATGATGAGGTCCTTGAACAATTCCTGGTCCTTTGTCCAGAATGCTGTTGTGCTTTCAATCCTTATTTTCACATGCGGAGTTTTAACAAAAAGAATCTTCACAGTCTGTTTGACGGTTTTAAAGCAATTGCAGTAAGAGAGATAGGCCCTGCTAGCCTTTTCTACTCATACAAAAGGTTTATGTTTTTTTTGCGCCTCTGTTTCGGAAGTTCTTCTCCGCCTGCGCTCTCAATATGCCCTCAGTGTGGTTACCAAAATAAGACTGTGCCATCAGATGATAAGAGCATTCAAAGAAAATCTGCTTTTAATTTTGTAAAATTGCTGCCCTTTGTCAAGTTGTTTATTAAGCGCAGAAAGAAAAAGCGCTGGATTTTGGCACTATACTTAAGAGCGGATAAATTTGAAGCCCCAATTACTAATCGTTAACAAAATTAGATGGAGTAAATTTTGCTGAATATAACAAGCAGCAACTGCCTCAAAAATAAGGATATAATTAGCAAATTAAGTTACC
>JAQBHK010000344.1:0-4109 GCA_032127815.1 Desulfobacterales bacterium | reverse complement strand
TTTTAAAGAAATCGATAATTTTGGGCGGGGACGGTATTGATACTAAGATTAATTCCGATAGCAACAGAAGATTGTTTGAACTGCAACAGCGAGTGCATTCCCCGCAGCTTGCTGCGGGGTTAGCGAGCGAATCAAAAAATTGGCAGAATTCCTTACAGTCGGAAATTCCCTGCAGCTTGCTGCAGGATTCTTCAAATGGTTCCCAAGCCTTCTTAACGTAATTAGTTAATCCTTATCGTTATTTTGTTCGCGTATTTATTGTTATTAAATCAAATCTTGATTTTAGGCGGCTATTATTGTAACTGATTTAGAGGGGGGAAATGGCGTCTTTTCCACAATCCCTTCTTATTGCTTTTCTTTTTCAGTTATAAGAGGACTTTTTATCATGAAAAAGAAAATTCTTGTTGTTGATGATAACCCGCAGATGTTGGAGCTAATCGCCGACCTGCTGGAGGATGAAGGACATCAGGTATTTACAGCCGAAGACGGCCTCTCCGCTCTGAACTTACTTATCTCCTTTACCCCCGACATAATGTTTGTCGATCTTGTAATGCCAAAAATCGGCGGGGACAAACTGTGCAAAATTATACGGAAAATGCAACATTTAAAGGATTGCTTTCTGGTGCTTATCTCGGCCGCTGCGGCCGAAATGGATTTTGACTATACTGAAATCGGTGCCAATGCATGTATTGCCAAAGGAGCTTCCGCATCGATCGTTGAGCATGTTTTATCGGCGGTAAGAGAATCGGATTCTCTTGCAAAGGACGACAAGCAGAAATCGATTAAAGGCTTTGATACTGTACAACTCAGGCAGATGACCAAAGAGCTGCTCTCTCAAAACAGGCATTGGGAAACGATTCTGGACAGCATGAGCGAGGGTATTCTGGAAACCTTTGAAAACAGGATCGTGTATGCGAATGCACCCGCACTATCTTTATTAAGAGTGCCTATGGAAGAGCTCCTGACAGCCTATCTTCCAGATTTATTTGACGGTGAAGTCCGAGCAAAGGTAGAAGGGCTGATAAAATCGGGAATTGATAAATCTTTTGAGGTTGGTTTTTATAAGGCTGTTAAAATCAACGGTAAATACATCACCCTGAAGAGACTGCCTGTAAAAGGGGAATCATCAACCAGTATAATCATGATCAAGGATGTAACCGAACTCATAAAAGCGGATGAGAAACTTAAAAAAATTAACGACGAGTTAGAGCTGCGTGTAGAACAGCGCACCGCCGAACTGGTCAGGGCCAATGAAAAACTAAAACACAAAATCAAAGAACACAAATAATCAAAAGAGGCTCTGTTGTAGAGCGAGGAGTGCTTACGTACAGCGTTTGACAACGTGGTGAGAAACTTAATGTTAAACGTAAGCATAAGGAGCCTGGATTTTAGGATCATGATGGACAAAGTTCTGATTGCCGACGATGACCGTATTCTGTTAAAAAGACTCGCCAAAGGCCTTGGAAACTACTCAGACAAATTTAAAGCTATTCTGGTCAAAGACGGTAAGGAGGCCATTCAAGTTTTAAAGCAGGAGCCGGTTTCTTTACTGGTTACGGACATTCAAATGCCACGGCTGAACGGCATTATTCTGCTGGCGTATGTGCATACCTATCATCCAGGCATTCCCTGTATTGTCGCAACTTCTTACGGTACGTCGCGACTGAAGGCAAAGCTCCCTAAGGACATACTCCGCTTTATTCAAAAGCCTTTTGACGTTGACGATCTGGCGCTGGTCATTATGGCCGCCCTTGAACGCAATGTGCCCTGCGAAAATGCGGAAGGCATATCTATTGTGAGTTTTTTGCATATGATAGCAACAGAACAGATTTCTTGCATTTTAGAAATTCAATCGCCCGATAAGCCCACCGGTGCATTGTATTTTGAAAATGGAGTTTTGTACGATGCAAAAAGCGGTGACAAAAGCGGCGAAGCCGCAGCCCTGGAACTCATCGCCAGAAAAATGTCAACCTACCAGTTCAAGGATTTGCCTCAGGAAAAACTTTCCGTACAAATCAAGACAGACCTTCATGAACTGATTCGAAATGCCGTCATTGATGATCTTGAAACTGAACTCCCCTTGATTTAATATATCCGAAATTAGAGATGCCTTTTTATCGTGTATAACCTATTAATATCTTTAAATCCCGAAAAGTATTGATTATGTTAGCTATCTGATATATATTATGTGATATGCATGTATGAGCTTATGTACAGCATTTTCTTCTGTCTAATCTTATTGCCTTATAAAGGGGGTGCATAGTGTTTAATAATGAATTATTAGACATTTTAAAAGCATCAAAGATATTCAAAGGGCTTTCTGATGACTATTTACAGATAATATCTTCCTATGGTGATATGTTACAAATCAAGGGAAATGATACCATTATAGAGGAAGGTCAGATCGGACATCCTCTGTATGTTATCATAGAAGGACAAGTAGAGGTTTTTCTTCCAAAAATAAGAAAAGGAGGCCTGAAAGAAAGGCCTACAAGAATAAGACTCAGTCGTCTAGCTAAAGGAGATTGTATAGGAGAATATTCCCTCATTGACAATGAACCGGCATCTGCATCAGTCGTCGCTATTGAACCATGTAAGATTTTTAAAATATCAAGATCGGGATTTGAAAAAATGATAATTTCCAGTGATCATTTAGCGCAGATTATATATAAAAATATACTCAGAGTCCTGATAAAACGATCCCGTCAATATGATAATGAATTAGATATATGTTATTGAGATGGATTTAATCGATAAAATATTTAAACATAAAAAAAGAAAAGAACAAAGATTCATTGTGGATAATCATGATCTTATTATCTATGATTCTAATGCGCCTGAAGAAAAAGAAATCGTAGATTTAAGTATAGGAGGGATTTCGTTTGTTTATGAAGATAATGGGAAACGGTTAGACAAAACATTTGAATTAGAAATAAAGATCGGCGATAGTTTTCGCCTGGGAAAGATCCGTGTTGAAACTGTTTCAGACACAAGCATCAGTGAAATTACAGGTAAAAGCAAAACGTTAAGGCGGCTAAGCGCCCGCTTTTTAAATCTGGGTCCTATACAGGAATATGATTTGAGAAGTATTTTAAAGGAATATGGGGAAAAAGTTTAACACTTCATTTCCCCTTAGTTTGTTTACATCTATAGTTGAATGAGTGACTTTTTACGAAATAATCAAGGTCATTGTCAAGCGCCTTTGAGCACCGGCTCGATTCTGTCCATGGCCCAATCGATATCTTTTTTGGAAATGGTCAAGGGCGGCGCAAAGCGGATGACAGACTCGTGAGTCTCTTTGCATAATAAGCCCCGCTGGAGCAGCTGTTTGCAAAAGCGGCGGGCCCCTCCGGCCTCGGGAACAAGTTCAACGCCGATCAGCAGCCCCTTTCCCCGGACTTCTTTGATGTGGGGACTTTTGACTGCTTTGAGTTTGGACATAAAGTAATCGCCCACTTTGGCGGCGTTTTCGATCATATTTTCTTCGATTAAGACTTTGAGGGCCGCGCGGGCAACAGCGCAGGCCAGAGGATTACCGCCGAATGTGCTGCCGTGGTCACCGGGCATAAAGACGCCCAAAACTTCGGAATTCGACAAAACAGCCGAGATAGGGTAAAACCCTCCCGACAGCGCCTTGCCGATAAGGGTTACATCAGCCTCGACGCCGTCGTGCTCTTCGGCAAGCAATTTACCGGTACGGCCCAGTCCGGTCTGGATCTCATCAAAGATAGCCACAACATTTTGCTTTTCACAAATGGACTTAACTTCCTTCAAATACCCGGTTGGCGGTACAATTACTCCGCCCTCACCCTGGATCGGTTCAACCAGAAAAGCCACTGTATTAGGAGTGATGGCTTTTCCCAGAGCTGTGGTGTCTCCAAAAGGGATGATCTTAAAACCGGGGGTAAAAGGGCCAAAACCATCCCGGTACTGCTGGTTGGTGCTGAATCCGATAATTGAGATGGTGCGGCCGTGAAAGTTGTCTTGGCAGACAATCACCTCGGCCCGGTCAGGCGGAACTCCTTTGATTTTATAGCCCCACTTGCGGACGGCTTTGATGACGGTTTCCACGGCTTCAGCACCGCTGTTCATCGGCAAAACCTTGTGAG
>JAQBHK010000343.1:0-2979 GCA_032127815.1 Desulfobacterales bacterium | reverse complement strand
TAACCTGTCAAATCAAGTGCAGGTTGGTGCACCTAAATTCCCCCCTTAATCTATGGGCTCCAAGGCTTAGGTCATTTCCGCCGGGGTCTCAAAAATCGTTTCGTCCAGATCGATTGATAGATGTAGACTCCGAAAATACTGCCAATTATATCTGCCAGGGCATCGATTACATCCGCGTTCCTACTGGGAACATAATACTGATGAATTTCGTCGCTGATGCCATAAAGTGAAGACAATGTTATGCCAAGAATCGTTATCAGTCTTAGATTGTCTTTGATAGAAAGCGTTTTTAAAGCCCTTAGCAAGAGGCCTCCCAAAAAGGCATAGGCCGCAAAATGGAGGATCTTGTCAACGTAGGGTATTGAGGGAATCTCTTCGGGTGAGGGGTGGGAAGACTGGATATAGATTAATAGGCAGTAAATGAAAATTGGAAGCCAGTAGAATAGAAAGTTTTTAAACCTTGCATTTATTGAGGTTCCCATTTTTTCCTAATTGCTAAAGACCACAGTATCCAGTGATCCCGTCTTCGCCAAGGCTACGCCGGGCAAGCAGTGATCGGTGACCAGTGAAACGTGAAAAGTCATATTGGATGCTGGATGCTTGATACTTGATGCTGGATAAAATAAGGATAACTTCCTTTGAAAATCCAGGAACCAGGAACCAGCATCCAGCAACCCGTAACCCGTAACATGCAACCCGCAACGCGTTGGTTTACCACCCGGTGGTCGGCCGCCTTCCCCCGAACGCATCTTCACAGGGCGCGTTTTTGGTTACATGCTTATTCAGTTTTTCGCACCAGAGGGATTGAAAGGTTCGACAGCTTCCGTCTAAAGCATCCAGTTTGGCAAAGCCGGCATATTCACAGCGCAAATCACACCATTTTATTTTGTGGGTGGTAACGCCGGCATTGTCTGTCATAAGTCTATACCTGGTCGAGAATTCGTTTGGAAGATGTAACATTATGATGGATGATCTTAGCACTCTTATGGCGTACCAGATGCTTGATGCTCGATACTTGATTCTGGATGGATAGAGATTTCATTGCTTGCCGTTTATCCAGTATCCAGCGCCCAGTATCCAGCATCTGTAACAAAAATTCAATCCATGTTTTTAAACGTTAAAGTTATTTCCATAAACGCCGCGAGGCTTTTAATCATCAAAAATATTAAGGTCCAGTTCTCTGTTTTTGATGTGTTCAAGTACCCTGGCTAAAAATTTTTCATGGGAGATTCCGAATCGGACCTTGCCGTCCAGGGTTCTTACGGAAAGGTTGCCGGATTCCTTTTCCTTGTTGCCGATGGTCAAAATAAGCGGAATATTGCCAAGCTGGGCATCACGAATTTTTTTATTGAGACTTTCGGTTCGGCTGTCTATTTCTGTGCGCAGGCCCGCCTCTTCAAGGGTCTGTTGCACGCGGCCGGCGTAAGGTGCAAGATCGTCGTTGATGGCCAGTAGTGCAATTTGAACCGGAGCCATCCATAAAGGAAACTTTCCGGCAAAGTGTTCCACCAGGATCCCGAAAAATCGTTCGATGGAGCCGTAAACGACCCTGTGAATCATTAAGGGGCGTTGTTTTTCATTGTTTTTGTCAATGTACGCCAGATTAAAGCGTTCCGGCAGCGACATGTCGAGCTGGATCGTGCCGCACTGCCAGGTCCGGCCGAGGGCATCGTTGATGTGCACATCGATTTTGGGGCCGTAAAAGGCGCCGTCGCCTTCGTTGATCTTATAATCACGGCCGTAAGCGTCTAAGGCTGCTTGTAAACCTTGTGTGGTCGTTTCCCACTGCGCATCGGTTCCGATAGACTTGTCAGGGCGGGTTGAAAGTTCCAGATGAAACCCGAGACCAAAGGTGCTGTAAATCCGTTCGGTCAATTGCAACACCCCCAGAATTTCATCTACAATCTGTTCAGGCGTCATGAAAATATGGGCATCGTCCTGATGAAAGGCGCGTACCCTGAAAAGGCCGGCCAGCACCCCGCTTAATTCGTGGCGATGAACCAATCCGATTTCTGCAGCCCGAACCGGCAATTCCCTGTAAGAGTGTGGTCTCCGGCCGAACAGGAGCATTCCGCCGGGGCAGTTCATGGGCTTAATGGCATATTCGTCTTCATCAATCATGGAGGTGTACATATTTTCGCGATAATTTTCCCAGTGACCGCTTTTTTCCCAGAGGCTGCGCTGGAGCATGATCGGGGTTTTTGTTTCCACGTAGCCTGCTGCCCGGTGTTCAAGACGCCAGTAATCGAGCAGGCAGTTCCAGATACTTATTCCCTTGGCATGAAAAAACGGCATGCCGGGAGCTTCATCGTAAAAGCTGAAAAGATCGAGAGCTTGACCTATTTTGCGGTGGTTTCTCTTTTTGGCCTCTTCAATAAAATCAAGGTGTGCTTTCAGTTCTTTTTTATCGAAAAAAGCCGTGCCGTAAATTCTCTGGAGCTGGGCTTTCTTCTGGTCTGCACGCCAGTAAGCGCCGGAAACTTTCGTAAGCTTAAAGGCTTTGATAAGTCCGGTATGGGGGACGTGCGGTCCGCGGCACAAATCCGTAAAGTCACCGTGCTTGTATAGCGATATGGTTTCATCTTGGAGTTCCGAAATTATTTCAAGTTTATAGGGCTCGTCTTTATAAAATCTCATTGCATCGGATTTCGAAATCTCGGTGCGTTCAAAAGGTGTCTTGGCTTTGATGATCTTTTTAATTTCGGCCTCTATTTTCGGAAAATCGTCTTTAGAAAGCGGCTGCATGTCGATATCGTAATAGAAGCCGTCTTCCACAACGGGACCGATAGTCAATTGGGCATCCTGGTAAAGACGCAGCACGGCATCGGCCATAACATGTGCCGCGCTGTGGCGCATAATCTCGAGCCCTTCTGCGTCCCGGGTTGTGATCAGCCTGATGTTGGCGTCGCCGGCGATTTGCGTTTTTAAATCGACAATCTTGTCGTTTAGCTCCATGGCAACGCAATCACGCGCCAGACC